>CALGMC010000239.1 GCA_937959145.1 uncultured Chlorobiales bacterium | reverse complement strand
AAGTAAGCGCATCCATGCTTGACCTTCAACTCTTCGGCAACGTCTTCCAGCGTGTGCAATCCAATTGCGACATCGTTTGTTACATCACAGCCGGCAATTTTGACCACTTCGGAATAGCGAATCGCGCCACGCCGATAAATCGCAATGTCGGTTGTGCCGCCGCCAATGTCAATCACCACGACGCCGCTCTTTTGCTCGCGTCCTTTAATGACCGCCAGCCCTGACGCCACAGGCTCAAACGTCATGCCATTCACCGAAAGCCCTGCCTTTTCAATGCACTGCTCAATGTTTCGGATTTTGCTAATCATGCCCATCACCACATAGACACTTCCGCGCATGGATTGACCAGCCATGCCAATCGGGTCTAAAACGCCCTCTTGGTCGTCGACGATGAACTCTTGTGGAATGGAGTGAATAACACGCCGCTCCATGTTCAAATGCTCTAAACTTTTCTTCGCCTTCTCGACCAAGCGCATTACATCGTTGTGATTGACGATTTGCGTCGGGTTAATCGTAATTTCTGCGCTCGACTTAATGCACTGCACATGCTCGCCTGAAATGCCCACATTCACGCCTTTGATTTTAATGCTCGATGTGTGCGAGGCTTCGTTCACCGCTTCTCGAATCGCATCGACCGTGCGATTGATATTGACCACCGTTGCACGCTGCAATCCTTCCGACTTCGATTTCCCAACGCCTAAGACATGAATTTTTCCAAACTCATCTTTTTTGGCGACAACACAGCAAACTTTGGTCGTGCCAATATCCAGCCCAACCACAAATTGTTCTTTCGTTTTTCCATTCGTCATCTGTGCACCTCGTTTTCAGTTTTGAGATTTTCGTTTTGGGTTTATTGTCTCATGTTCTTTTGCGAAAATTTTTCCGTCAAAACGGACATCAACATATTCGAATGGCTTCAAGCCTTTTTTGACAACGACCTGCTTCCAGAAAATTTCAAAATTGTTCAGCCGTTGTTCGTGGTCGTCGTTTCCGAAAATGACCGTTGCCTCGCTTTCTGCCGTGAAGACATGAAGTTGCTTATCGGAAGCAATGCGCACTTCGCTCACCAGCATCTTGGCGTATTTCGTCTCCATCAAGGCTTTGCAAAAACTGAGTGCGCTTGCGGTTTCTGCACTATCAAGTTTGCTTATCGTGTTCATGCTATCGCGCACCATTTTGGTGAACCCTGTCAAGAGCGGCAAGCGTGTGGATTCCAACACGGATTCGCTCTTGCTCATCACGAAGCCTGCTTCATCAATTAGCCTCAATGTTTTGCCGACCGTCGCAATCGCAATCGGTCGCCGTTCCTGCACACGCAAGCGCACGGCGTCGGGCAGTTCTTTTGTTGCAATCACTTTGCGAATGTATGGCATTGATTGCAGCGTATCGACGATGTTGGATAAACTCACCTCATTCATCTTCATTCCGACGAACCGATTTAAGGCGCGTTCTATCTCTTCCGTTTTGCTGATGCGGTTGCCTTGCACGATGAAGCGCGTCAGTTCGGATTCGCGCATCCAAAATTTTGAAAGAACAAATACTGCAATTAACCCAACAACCGCCACCACAAACACCACCATCTTCGGCGGCTTGAATCCGCTTTTATTGCGCACGAACACTTCCTTTGTTTGTGCTTCTTCATCAAGCCTGGTCGGCTCTTCGCCGTTGAGCATTTCGGCTTTGGGTTCAATCGGTTCAGCGTAACTGCCGTCGCTTTTAACTTCTTCGTGCTTCGGCTCGTCTCCGTCGTTATACTCGATGTAGTTTGGCATCGTGCGTTGTGCGTTGCGTTTAGTCAAATTTTCCAAGCAGTTTAATTTCAAGTTCCAGATTGACGCCGAATTTTCTTTTCACTTCGGCTCTTGTCAGTTCAATCAGTGCCAGAACATCACTTGCTTTTGCATTTCCAAGATTGACGATAAAGTTTGCGTGCTTCTCAGAAATTTGTGCGTCGCCAATTCGCTTACCTTTCAAGCCGCATGCTTCAATCAGCGCGCCTGTAAATCGCGGATTGCCGTTTTCATCGGGCGGCGGATTTTTGAAGATGCTTCCCGCGTTCGGCAAAGTGAGCGGCTGTGAGTTTCGCCGTTTTTCCATCCACATCTTTCGGTTTTCCATCGCCACTTTTTGCTCTTCGGCAGAAAGTTTTTTGAGCCGAAGTGTGCAAGAGAGAATGACGTCGTTCTCCAAATCTGTCCCACGATAGCGATACGCCACTTCCTCACGTTTCAAGGTTTTGATTTCACCACACCGAATCACCTCAACGCTCTCAATGACTTCAAAAATCTCTTTGCCGTAAGCCCCTGCGTTCATGAGAATCGCGCCGCCAACACTTCCCGGAATGCCCGATAAGTTTTCCAATCCGCCATATCCTTTTTTGAGCATATTGGCGGCGAGCGCGGGCAAATCTGCTCCCGCTTCCACATAAACAAGGGCACCTCCGTCCTCTTCTTTGACTTCAACTTGTTCGAGATTTTCGCGAAGCGAAATTACCGCGCCGCATATCCCTTTGTCGCTGATGAGCACGTTGCTTCCGCGCCCTAAAACGAGATAGGGCAGTTTCACTTTTTCAAAGAACTTCACGGCACTTAGCACATCGGCTTTATCTTTTGGCGACACAAATACATCTGCATTGCCGCCGATACGAAAACTTGAAAACTTCGCAAGATTGTAGTTCAACTGAACCTCACCTCTAACGGCTTGACGGAGTTCTTCCAAGTTCAACATTGCTTACTGAATGCTTAATGTTTTGCGCTTATAGTCAATCGTTAGTTTTCGCCCCTTGAAGAATGGGTATCCTAAAATCATATCCACTTTTTTCTTCGCCGTAACCCCTGTGGCTTTGAATTGTTGCTCAATCACGCTTAAATCCATGACGGCGGTTTTGACATTTTTCATCGTAATTCCGTCGAGCGAAACTGCGCATACTTTGACGAACTCGACCTTTATTTCTCCGCCGATGCCGTGCGCCGATTTTTCTTTCTTCGGCACATCAAGGTGCGGCAGGTCTAAATCCGTTGCCAAACTTTGTGCAATCACACACCCTGTTGCGCCCGTGTCGAGTATTGCTGAAATGATGCGCTTTGTTTTCTTGCCTGATACAGCAACCTTGACCAGAATGAGCGGCAAGTGCACCGACGCTAATTGAAACTTAACTGCCATATTTTTTCTCCAATCCTTCTGCAAATTTTTCCGCCCACTTCGTGATGTCGCCTGCACCCATCATCACCACAAGTTCGTTGCTTTTGACTTCGCTATTCAGCACCGTGAGCAAGTTTGATTTTTCTACGACCATTGCGTTTGACATTTTATCTGCAATTAAACAACTTGATACACCCTTGAAATCTTCGGCTTTTTCGCGCGACGGATATACTTCCGTGATGATAACCTTATCCGCAAGGCTTAACGCCGATGCAAAGTCTGACGCAAAATCTCGCGTGCGCGAGTAAAGGTGCGGCTGAAAAACGGCTATCACTTTTCGCGACTTGAATCCGTGCTTTGCCGCTTCAAGCGTGGCGCGAACTTCCGTCGGGTGATGCGCATAATCATCGACGACCATCGGCGCATGTTCTCCGCGTTCAAATCGCACCTGAAACCGCCGACGCACGCTTTTGAACTTTGCCAATCCCCGCCGAATGTCCTCAAAACTCAATCCGATTTCAAAGCCGACTGCGATTGCGGCAAGCGCGTTCTTGACGTTGTGAACGCCCGCCGCTTCAATGCCGACAATTCCAACGGATTGACCGCGCCGCATCACCTTGAACTTCAACGACGTTTGCGCTTGCTCGATGTCAATCGCCTGAAACTCCGCATCAGCATTGAGTCCGTAGGTTATCGTCTTGCGCTTTAAGTTCGGACGAATCGCACGCAAATGTTCTTCATCATTGCAAAGAACGACTGCGCCATAAAACGGCACTTTGTTTCCAAATTCTGTGAACGCTTGCTTCAAATCGTCAATATCCTTGTAGATGTCCAAGTGTTCGGCTTCGAGCGTGGTCATCACGGCAATCGTTGGCGTTAGTTTCAAGAAGGTTCGGTCGTATTCATCGGCTTCAATCACCATCAAGTCGCCATCGCCGACGAGCGCGCTTCCACCTGAACCAAGGCTCAAAAAGTAATCGGACACGCCACCGATGAGTGCCGTCGGCTCGAGATTGGCTTCGGCAAGCATTGTGGCAATCATCGTGGTCGTCGTTGTTTTTCCGTGCGTGCCTGCTACACAAATGCCTGCTTTGCGTCGCATGATTTCGCCTAAGAGTTCATCGCGCTTGACAACCGGCAACCCTAATTTCATCGCTTCAAGCGTTTCAGGATTTTCATCAACGCGCACTGCCGAAGAATGTGCGACGACTTCCGCGCCGTCAATGTTTTGCGCATCGTGTCCGATTGTAATCACTGCGCCGCGTTCTTTTAATCGGTCGGTTACATCGCTGGCGTTCAAATCCGAGCCGCTCACTTTCAAGCCATTGTTGAGCAAGACTTCGGCAATCGCGCTCATGCCCGCGCCGCCAATACCGACAAGATGAATGTGCCTGATTCTGCCGAGCAGTCCTTGTTTCAATCGTTTCATCATTGCTCTACCATTTTTTGACTTGCAAGCCGTATTGCACTTTGCGCGATTTGTTCGGCGGCGTTTGGCTTGCCGAGTGTTTTTGCTACTTGCTTCATTGCCTTTCGCTTTGCGTCGTCTTCAAGGAGCGAGAGAATTTTTTTGTAAGATTCATCGCTACTGATTTCATCATTCGGAATCAAGATTGCCGCGCCTTTTTCCGACAAGGCTTTGGCGTTGAAGTATTGATGATTATCCGCCGCGAAAGGATACGGCACAAGCACCGACGCCATGCCGATGTTGGTCAGCTCAGCAATCGTTGATGCGCCCGCACGGCAGAGCACTAAATCCGCCGCCGAGTATGCCAAGTCCATTCGGTCAATGAACGCGCTGAACCATAAATTTTCTTTTGGCTGAACGCGCGTTGCAACGGCTTCGTAATCGGTTTTGCCAATTTGCCATATCACATTGACGCGCGTGAGCAAATCATCGAGTCGCTTTTCAATCGCTGTGTTCAGGCTTCGCGCACCCAAACTGCCACCAAATACAAGCAAGGTTTTTCGCGTTGGATTAACCTTGAAAAAACGTCGTGCCTCTTCGGGCGCGACGAGTTCAAAGCGTCGAGTTGGATTGCCTGTCATGACGCATGGCACGCGCTTTGAGAAATAGTGCCGCGAACTTTCAAATGTGAGATGCACTTCATCGGCACGTGCCGCAAGCCATCGCGTTGCCCAACCCGGCTTTGCGTTTTGTTCTTGAATCAAGGTCGGAATGCCGAAGTCTTGCGCCGCCCACACGACAGGAAAACTCACAAACCCACCTGTTCCAATCACCACGTCAGGCTCTTCTTGCTCGAGCAACTCTTTTGCTTCGTCAATGCTTTGCATCAAGCGAAACGGAAACTTCAAATTTTCAAAGAGCGATTTTAACGAATAGCCTCGCTTAAAGGCGACGGCTGAAATCAAGTGAAGCGTAAAATTTCGCTTTGGAACTTCGGTCGCTTCAATGCCGCGCTCTGTGCCTGCAAAGGCGATTTTGGCTTCGGGCTTTTGCCGTAAAATTTCTTCGGCAATCGCGATTGCTGGAAACAAATGTCCGCCCGTGCCGCCACCTGTCAGCAAAACTTTCACATCAAGAATCGGTTGCCTGTTTCATACTGCTTTTGCTTTCGCTGTCTTCAACGTTCATTCCTGCGCTTGCGGCTTTTTTCTTTTCCTGCCGTTTCTTTTCTCGCGAGATGCTAATAAGCAAGCCCACACCGAAGGCGTTAAAGAGTGCCGCACTTCCGCCGTAACTGACGAAGGGCATTGGCAATCCCGTCGTCGGCACGAGGTGGCACGCCACCGCCGCATTGACGAAGGCATAAACGCCGATTGCAACCGTAACGCCGTAAGCGAGATACTTGCCGTAATCGTCCATCGCATTTCGCGCAATCAGCACGCCGCAAATGATGACACCCACGAAGAGCATAATGATGAGCGTTGCGCCGATGAATCCATATTCTTCACCCAAGACAGCAAAAATGAAATCGTTGTAAGATGCGGGCAGAAAGAGTTCGCGCTGTTTGCTTGCACCAGGACCGAGTCCGAAAATGCCGCCGTTGCCAAGCCCAATCAAGGCTTGTTCAATTTGATAACTTGCTTTATCCGAGCCTTCACCGACGAAGGTGAGAAGTCGCGCCACGCGATACGGTGCGGCAATCGCAAATGCCGCCGCCACAGGCACAAACGCCAACGCCGTCAG
>CALGMC010000238.1 GCA_937959145.1 uncultured Chlorobiales bacterium | reverse complement strand
ATTCTTTTTCGTTTGCTCACGAAAGTAGTTAAGAAGCGTTGACTTGCCCGTGCCCGCACTGCCCGTGATGAACAAGCAATCCGAAGAATGTTCCATCAAGTTGTAGGCGTCTAAAAACTCCTGCGTGAAGTCTAATTGCTCGGTGCGAGCGTTTGCAAGTGATTCCGACATTGAATAGAAGTTGACTGTGTCTAAATCGTAATTGTGCCTAAGGCTTGCGAGGCGAAGGCGTTATGCGTAACTTGAAAAAGTTAAAACTTATTGGTTCAAATGAAAAGGCTTCAACAGCACATTGTTTTGTTTCTGACGGCAACACTCTTTGCCGCCTCGACGGTGTGTTGCATTTTGGACGATAAGTGGATTGACCATTCCAAACTTAACTACGCACACACGCACGAATGTTTTGCGACGAACTGCCCCGTGTGCGGCGCGCAATACCAACCCCAATTTGAAACCCAACATCTCCAAAAAGGCATTTTGCTTGTCTCCAACGAACTATGCGACATGCTCGTAGTTGCCTATCAAATCACCTTGCGCGAACAAGCACCGTTCCCTACAACGAGCCTGTCCGAAATAAGTTCTAAACCTTCGTTTTCAAGTCAGACTTTCCCGCTTCCGCTTCGCATTTAAGCATTGCATCAACACACGGTTTTTGAAGTTTCACTTAAACCAATGTTGAACAATGCTCAAAATACGACTTTGTGTTCTACTGCTGTTATGGTCGGCTGTAGCGATGTCGCAACCGCTCTCGCTGCGTGAAGCAGTTGAGCGCGCGCTTAAAGAAAATGTAACACTCAAGCGTCAAGCCGAACTTCAAGCAAGTGCAGAGGCAAGAACGCTCATCACGCTCTCGCCTGAAAAGACGGTGGTTTCATACTACATCGAAGATATGCTCAACTCGCCGACGGATAATCAAGTGGTTCGGCGATGGCAAATTTCACAAGGGCTTGAGTTTCCACTGACGACCTACTATCGCGTGCGCGCGCAATCCCGTTTTGCCGCCGCTGTGGCAAGCGAGACAGAAGAATTGAAGCGACAAGTGTCGGCGCAAGTGCGCGTGGCGTATATGCAAGTGGCGTTTGCTGCGGCATTGGTGCGATTAAGTGAGGAGAATCGCGCCGTTTCGCAACGCTTCTATGAGATTTCCAAGCGGCTGTTCGAGGTTGGCGAAGTCTCGGAATTGCAAGTGCTTCGGGCGCAAACCGAACTGGTGCGAGCAGAAAACGTTGTAACGCAAGCAGAAGCACAACTGACAGAGTCGCGGCGCAACTTGGCGTTGCTGTTAGGCAATGTGGCAGATACAACCCTAACCCTTGCTGATTCACTGCGCGAGCAATTTGCAAAAGTTGACTTTCAAACATTAGAGCAACTTGCAAAGCAATCGCGCCCGCTTCTGAAAGCCCTTGAAGCTAAGCAACAAGCGGCAGAGCAAGCACGCGCGGCGGCGTATTCCGCACTGTTTCCATCACTGCGCTTAACGGTTTTTCAACAGCGATTTACGCCTGCATTTAATCCGAATCAAAATTTTTATGGCGGAGAGATTGCCCTTTCAGTGCCGCTCTGGTTTTGGCTTGGGGAGCGCGGCGAAATCGAGGAAAAATCTGCACTGCTTCGAGCGCAAGAGTATGAAGTGATTTTCGCAATGAACCAAGTTGAAACCGAACTGCGCAACGCTTTTACGCGCTACGAATCGGCGCGACTTCAAGCCCAGCGCGCCACCGAAGAAGAACTTGCCTACGCTCGACGCGCTTTTCGCGCCGCTGAACGACAACTTCAAACCGGAAACATCGGCTACATCGAGTATCTCGAAGTCAAACGCACTTACTTCGAAGCAGAACGAAATGCACTCGAAAAACGCCTTGAAGCCGAGCGCGCTTTTGCCGAACTGCTTCGCACAACGGGAATCCTATACTTTAACGACCAATGAAATTCAAGTTTTGTTTGCTTATTGCACTTGTGGTGTCGGCTTGTCAAAAACAAGAGCCGCCAAAGTTCATTGATGAGCCAAAAGAAGATACTCCGTCAAACATCGTCAGCCTTGAACCTGAACGATTGGCGAAGTTAGAACTCGGACTGTATGAAGTCGTGCGAAAACCATTTCGCTACGAAGTCAAAATTCCTGCGGACGTGTTCGCGCACCCAAACAAAGAATCCTTTGTTGGCACAAACATTTCAGGGCGCGTTCAGAAACTTTTGGTCAATGAAAATGACCTTGTGCGCGAAGGCGCGCCCGTTGCAGTTTTAGAAAGCGCAACGATTGCAAACCTTGTGGCAGAACTGCGCGAAAGCATGGCGGCATTTCTCCTTGCCGAAGCCGATTACAAACGCAAGCAAAAAATTGCATCGGAAAATATCCTCTCTGAAAAAGTCTTGCTCGAGTCGCAAGCCGCGTTGCGTGTGGCTGAGGCACGACGCTTTGCGGCAGAGTCGAAATGTCTCGGTGCAGGCTTCACCAAAGCCGACCTTGAAAAAATCAAAGCCACGCCCGATAGTGCCGTAGCGCGCGTCTTGATTCGCGCAAATCTTTCAGGCATTGTGGCGAAGCGGTTTGTAACGCTCGGCGAATATGTTGAGCCAAATAAGCCGCTGTTTCAATTGGTGAGCCTCGACGAAGTGATGCTGATTGGAAATGTCTTCGAGCCTGAGTTTGGCAAAGTGCGCGTCGGTCAATCCGTTGAAGTGAAGTTCGGCGCATTTCATTCAGAAACCTTTGTCGGAAAAATTCACAGCATTGGGGCGATGGTCAATGAAACGACGCATGCCTTGCCTGTGCGCGTTATCCTTGCTAATCCAAAACACATCTTGAAGCCTTCAATGCATGCGGAAATGACTATTGCGATTGAATCCGAATCGCCCGAATTGATTGTGCCAACAAGTGCTATCGGCATTGATGGAGAACGCAAAATTCTCTTCGTTCAAAAAAGCGACACGCTCTTTGAAGCCCGAGAAGTGAAAGTTGCAGAAGAAACCAGCGCGTTTAGCCTGATTCGCGACGGTGTGCGTGAAGGCGAGCGCGTTGCAACGCAAAACATCTTTTTTCTCAAATCGCAGTGGAAAGCGCGCGAACTCGTTGAAGACTAAACGCCAACAACTATGCTCAATAGATTGATTGAATTTTCGCTCAAAGAACGCCTTGCAAC
>CALGMC010000237.1 GCA_937959145.1 uncultured Chlorobiales bacterium | reverse complement strand
AGACCAACTATGCGACCTCTCCGTGAGAAGATATTTGATGTCGAAGGGTCGCAAAGATACAATTTCATTCGAGTTCTGAAAACAGTTTCTCAAATTTTCCCCTCAATTCAGCTCCGCCAAATGCGCCGCGCCTCTGAGAACAGCGTCTTCATTGAGTTCATCAAATTTGAGTTGCTCTGCAATTAACGGTGCGTCGCCGCCCGTTGCAATCACTTTGATGCTTTTCTCGCTGTGATGCGTTTTCAAAAACGATTTGAATCGCGCAATTAAGCCTTCCGTTTGAGCCACTGCGCCCCAATATGCGCCGCGTTCTAAGCACTCGACCGTGCTTTCTCCAACAAGTTTTGTTTGTGATGAAAAGCGAACTTCGGGCAGTTGCGCCGTGCGCGCGTGCAATGCTGATAGCGAGACGCCAAACCCGCTTAGAATTACGCCTCCAAGATAAATTTTCTTTGAAGTAACGACATCGTAGGTGATTGCCGTTCCAAAATCAACGGCGATGACGGCAACCTTTGGAAAGCGTTTGACGGCGTAAGCAACGAGTGCTAATCGGTCTGCGCCCAATGTGTGCGGCGTTTTGTAGCGATGCTCAAAGGGCAAATTGAGTTCAGTCGAGACGGTTAAGACGCGCTTTTTGAATGTGCGCTCGATCATATTGGCGACGGGATGCGCAATCTCTGGAACAACGGAGGAAAGGATAATTTTTTCAACCTGCAATGAGCGTGCTTTTAATTCCGAAACTAACGACGCCGCAAAGGCTTGGCGCGATTTAAGCGATTTGAATTGCTTTGTTTCTGCTTCCATTCGGAATTGAATGTGCTCACCTTGAAAGAAAGCAAGTTTGAGGCGGGAGTTTCCAACATCAAGGCTCAATATCTGGCGCATCGGTGCTGTTAGTAGCGAATCGTTTGAATCTCGGCTTGGGAGAGCCGCTCTTCCTTTTGTTCAATTTCAACTCTCAGAAACCCACGCTCGTCGATATCGAGGGCAATGCCTTCACGCTTTGAATCACCTTGATAAAATGTAATGTGCTTTCCGAACATCTCGCAGTGGGCACGCCACATAGAGAGAATCGATTCGGTGTTGCCGCTTTTGAGCCGTGCATAATTGGCGTCAAGAAACCGCATCAGGCTGACGAAGAGCGTGGTTTGGTCATATACAACGCCCGTTTCAAGAAAGAGCGATGTGGCTTGCTGTGCCAACTCATCGGGAAATTGTGCTTGATTGACGTTCAGCCCAATTCCCACCACGACATAGTCAACCACTCCAGCTTGCGCTGAGGTCTCGACCAACACGCCTGCCACTTTTTTGCGATGCATTAAAACATCGTTAGGCCATTTAATTTCCGCCCGTTCTCCGACCACATCTTCAATGGCTTGTGCCACTGAAAGCGCAGTAAGAAGCGGCAGGTAGGTCAGATTTTCAAGCGGCATGGTTGGTCGTAAAATGACGCTTGCGATAACATTCTCTCCTTTTTGACCGACCCATTTCTTTGCATTTCTGCCGCGTCCTGCGGTTTGAAACTCGGCTAAAATAATCGTTCCGCTTCGTGCGCCGTCTTTGGCGAAGCGATGGGCGACATCGTTGGTCGAGCCAACAGATTCGTAACAAAAAACGCTCTTTCCGATATGCAGATTGGATGCTAATCGGTGCATCAACTGTTCGGAAGAAAAAACAGCACTGAAATTCACTTTCATTTCAATTCGTTAGGGTTATCTCAGAAGACTTATCGGCGATAGCATTATTTAGGGTTGCCTTGAACGTCTCGAAACGCGGTAAATCTTCCCGCACGGCAAACGAATCCACTTTGATGGAATCGATGATGGCAACGACAAAGTGTGTCGGCGGCGGATTAAATGTCATCGGCTCTTTGTAAAACTTCTTCACTTCTGAAAGCAAGAACGATTTCTGCTTGCCATCTCGATACTGATACGTTACACGCTCGTTTGTCAGAGTGATTTTATCGCCTTCGTGCCCGTGCTGTGCATAGTATTTCACATTGAGATAATTCGGAACGCCAACGGCGAGCATGGTTGCCACCATAATGATGAGCGTCTTGAACAAGCATCCTAAATCAATTCCGTATTTGAAGTTGCCGTATCGGAAGAAAATTGCCCAAGCCGCGCCAAGCACGAGCATGCCGCCCGTCCAAGTCAAGATGTAGTAGTTTTCTAATAAAAATTCGGATTGGGTAATGGGATAGGAAAATACTTCATTCATACTGCGAGTCGTTTTAGAATGTTCGTGTAGGAATTTAGTGCTTTCGTGGGAAATTCTTTCTGAAAATGTGCGCTTTCAAAAGCAAAAGCGTCCTCGCTGGTCGAGAACGCTTTCTGAACTTCGAATTTCGTCTTGAAGGTTATGCGCGCTTGTCGGCTTCTAATCGTTCTTTTTTTGCGAGCAGTTCCTCTTTCGTTTCAGGGAAGTTTTCATCTCTGTTGCACGCATCGACAGGGCAAACTGCCGCACACTGCGACTCTTCGTGAAATCCTACGCATTCCGTGCATTTGTCGGGAACGATGTAATAGTAATCGTTCGAGAGCGGCGGGTGCTCTTGCCCGAAAAGTCTCCAGTTCATTCCCGGTTCATAAATTGCCGTGTTCGGGCATTCTGGCTCGCACGCACCACAAGTGATGCATTCATCTGAGATTTTGAGTGCCATAGTTGTTTCTCCTTTTTTAGTTACTTCAAAAAACACGATTTAACCTGCGCAAAAATAGCGAAAGTTTTTCAAAATGCACGGCGCGAATTTTTTGTTAAATTGCTGTTCACTTAGCAATCTCAACAACCATGAATCGATTAGACATCAGCATCAAGGAAAAAGCGATTAACGCAATACGCGCTCTGCCCAACGGCATTGGCTATGACGACATTATGGAAGAAATCCTTTTTCTCAGCAAAGTCGACGCGGCATTGAAAGAGCGAGAGAAGGGAGAATACTTGTCGCAGGAAGAAGTTGAAGCGCAACTGAAACGCAAGTGGCAACAATAAAGTGGCTTCCCTCAGCGGTTCGCGACCTTGATAGAATCATCGAGTA
Organism: uncultured Chlorobiales bacterium; assembly: GCA_937959145.1. Lineage (GTDB taxonomy): Bacteria > Bacteroidota > Chlorobiia > Chlorobiales > Thermochlorobacteraceae > JANWWM01. The sequence goes on along the minus strand of CALGMC010000237.1, from coordinate 7,051 downwards.
TTTTCGCACAGACTCTCCCGGCTACGCTGAAAGACTTTCACAAGGATTGATTGAACAAGTCCGTATTCTCAAGCAATTTCCAAAATTCGGTCGCGTTGTTCCAGAACTTGGTCATTCAGATTTGCGCGAAATTCTCTATCGTAACTACCGCATCGTGTATTATCTCGATTCTGACACCGATAGTATTGAGGTTCTATCCATTTTTCATTCCTCGCGTCAATTCGGCGGAAACGAGGGAACTCTCGAAGCATAAACTTTATCACCATCATGCCTGCATTAAACCAAACAGATTTCACTTTCAAACGCACACTCGTTACAACCGCACTTCCCTACGCCAACGGACCGCTACATCTCGGACACCTCACGGGCACATACATTCCTGCCGATATTTTCGTGCGCTATAAACGGCTTCGTGGCGAAGACATCATTCACATCGGCGGCAGCGACGAGCACGGCGTTCCCATCACCATTCAAGCCGATAAGGAAGGCGTCTCGCCAAAAGAAATCGTCGACCGCTATCATGCCTTGCACAAAGCCGTGCTTGAAAAACTCAACATCGCCATCGATAACTTTTCGCGCACCTCTCTGCCGATTCATCACCAAACCACACAGGAATTTTTTCTAGACTTCGAGCGGCGCGGCATTCTCATCAAAAAAGTTGAGCAACAATTTTATGACGAAGCCAAACAACAATTCTTACCAGACCGCTATGTGATTGGCACTTGTCCCGTTTGCCAATTTCCCGAAGCCAACGGCGACCAGTGCGAAAACTGTGGCACTTACCTTTCCGCCACCGAACTCATCAATCCGAAAAGCAAACTTTCAGGTAACACGCCTGTTCTCAAAGAAACGCTTCACTGGTATTTCCCGCTGGGCAAGTATCAAGACTTTTTAGAAACCTTGATTGAATCGCACGCTAACGATTGGCGACCGAATGTGATAAACTACGCGCGCACGTGGCTCAAACAAGGCTTGGGCGAGCGCGCCATCACGCGCGATTTAAGTTGGGGCGTGCCCGTGCCAATTCAAAGCGAAGAAGCAAAAGGCAAAGTGATTTATGTCTGGTTCGATGCCGTTCTCGGCTACATTTCCTCCACGAAAGAATGGGCACAAAAACAAGGCAAGCCAGAACGGTGGCGCACCTATTGGCAACAGCCCGACACGCGCCTCATTCACTTCATCGGCAAAGACAATGTCGTTTTTCACGCCATTATGTTCCCCGCCATGCTCAAAGCCTGGAACGATGGCAATCCCGACGCGCAATACATCATCGTCGATAATCTTCCTGCTTCAGAGTTCATCAACATTGAAGGCAAGAAGTTTTCAAAGTCGCGTGGCTACGCCATCTATGCGCATGAGTTCTTGGAGAAATTCCCTGCCGATACGCTTCGCTACATCATCGCCGCCAATTATCCCGAAAACCGTGATAGCGATTTCAGTTGGAAAGATTTTCAAAATCGCGTGAACGGCGAACTTGCCGATACGCTCGGAAACTTCGTCAAACGTGCGATTGACTTCACGAACTCAAAGTTTGACGGCATTGTGCCTGCCGATTGCTCGCTCGAGGATTGGAACAGCATCGGCATAGATTGGACACAAACATTTCGCGAGTTAGAAACCTTGTTTGAAGAAATCCATATCCGCGACGCCTGTTTCAAAACGATGGAAGTCGCACGCTTTGCGAACAAATTCCTCACTGACGCCGAGCCTTGGAAGACCTACAAAACCGACCCCGCACAATCTGCCAAAACGATAGCCATTTCGCTCAACCTTTGCCACACGCTTGCCACGATTTTCTCGCCGATTCTGCCCGAAGCAAGCGAAAAAATTTTCAACATGCTCAACATCAACGAACGCGCTTGGGAGAGTGCCAAATTGCCAAAACTTCCCGCTGGGCATCGCCTTTCAGGCAGTTCAGAAGTGCTCTTCAAAAAAATTGACGATAAAGACATCGCGCCTGAACTTGAAAAAATTGAGAAGCTCGTTCAAGAATTTGCCGAGAAAGAACAGCAAAAAGTCCAACAAGAATCTTCACAGAAATCTTCAATTCCTGACCTCAAACCCGTTATCACGATTGAAGACTTTGAGAAAATTGACTTGCGCGTTGCGACCGTTTTAGCAAGCGAGAAAGTGCCGCGTGCGGATAAACTTTTGAAGCTGACTTTGAAACTTGGGAACGAAGAGCGCGTGATTTTATCGGGCATCGCCGAGCACTACACCGCCGAAGAAATGATTGGCAAGCATGTGATTGTTGTGGCAAACCTCGCGCCGCGCAAAATGCGAGGGATTGAGTCGCAAGGCATGCTTTTAGCCGTTACGGATTCAACTGGAAAAGTTCGTGTGATTGAAGCACAAGACGCTTCGCTCAACGGCATGCCTGTCAAGTAATACCACAATCAGATAAACGATAAGGTCTTCAGGATTCCAGTGATGGGAACAAAAGAGGTTTAATTTCAGGGTATCGGAAATGCTTTTGGTTGAAGGTGAAGAGCGGGAGATTGCGATTTATCGCTGTTGCACCGATAATTGCATCGCCGAGCAAAATACCTGCTCTACTTGAATATCGGCGCACGAGTTCCAATGCCATTGTTAGGTCGTCGCTCGTATTCGGCATTTGCTCAAACTTGAATTGCACAAACGATTCCAACTTTTTTATCTCTTTCCTGCTTTTGCTTCCTTGAATTAACTCAATGTTGACCACTGTGCAAATAATTGGATTGTGTTTTTGTAGTGCGTCAGAGAACTGCTCGCTTTTGAACGCGCGTATAACGACATCGGTATCAACAACTATCATTTGAAGTGCCCTCTCATTCTCTCCACATATTCAACTTCGCTCATTCCATTCAGCATTCGTTCAACGATTTTCTTCACGTCGGCTCGAAGTTTTTTTTCTTGCTTCGGCGTCAGGGTGTTCTTCTTAGCAGGAATGATTTCAAAGACTTTATCTCCGTTCCTGACGAGCACTGTTTTCGGCTCTGTGAGTTTGAGCGATTTCTTGGTTCGCGTCGTTTTTTCTTCTTTGGCGGTTTTCTTGACTTTCATCGTTTAGCCTCGTTTAAGTTACTCCGTCATTTTAGCAATGCTTGATAAGAATCACAAACTTGCTTCACTGTTTAGGCTTTTATTCTTCGGCTACACTTCGTTGCGCAAAACTTCAAGTGGCGAGTGCGAATGAACGCCACGACTGCCCTGCACGCCAATCACGACCGTGAGCGCAATCATCACGAGCATCATTGCCATCATTGGCAAAAGGTTTGGCGCAAAGGTGAATTTGAAAACCGTATAGGCTAAAATCACACTTGCCGCCGCCGAAAGCACCACGCCTGAAAGCGAGGCAAGAAATCCGAGCAAGAGATATTCAACCGTCATGATGGAAACCACTTGCTTACGCACTGCGCCCAACGTCCGTAGCAACACACTTTCGCGCATGCGTTGAAAACGGCTAATCAAGACCGAGCCAATCAGCACCGCAACACCGGTCAGAATGCTGAAGAGTGCCATAAACTCAATCACCAGCGAGACTTTATCCAAAATTGAATCCACCGTCGAGAGAATTAAGCCTAAATCAATCGCTGAAACGTTCGGGAAGGCTTCGACCATCGCTTGTTGAATTTCGGCGGAGTGCTCATCATTGCTTGCGCGTGTTAGCACCGCGTAAAACTGTGGTGCATCTTCCAGCACGCCTGTCGGAAAAAGAATCGAGAACGATGGTTGTATGCGTCTGAAATCAACCTTGCGGATACTTCCAACATAACATTTCACAGGCACGCCTTGCACATCAAAAGAAATTTCATCGTTCACATCAACTTCTAATGACTGCGCCAAAAATTCGTTGATGGAAATTTTGATGCTGTCGTTCGGCGACTTTACAGGTTTGTTCATTTCGCCTTTGATGAGCGTTTCCGTTTCGTTGAGCGTGTCGCGATAGGAAACGCGATACTCCCAAAGCCATGCGCTTTTGACAGTGGAATCGCGCCGCGCTTCGGCAACGGTTTTTCCTTTCACTGCCGCAATGCGCATCGTAACAATTGGAATCGTTTGCATCACAGGTGCATCAATCGCGGTGAGCAATTCTTCTACGCCGTTGCGCTGGTCGCTTTGAACATCGAAGAAAACAAGGTTGGGTTGATTTTCTTTTGACGTGAGTTCAACTTGCTCAATCAGCATGGCTTGAAGCAGATACATCAAGGAAATGAGCATGGTGCCGAAGCCCAGCGAGAGAATCAGGATAAGCGTTTGGTTGTTTGGTCGGTAAAGATTCGCCAAGCCTTGTCGCCACACATAGTTCCAACGCTTTGGGAAAAACTTTCGCGCGCCAATCATTGTGCCTTTTGCCACAAGCGCAAGTAGTCCAAACGAAACGCCAAGCCCAAGCGTGATGAGCGCGCCTTGCTTGAACCGCTCAACAGCCGAAAGTGCGGAATCGGTTTGAAGCGACGCAAAGAACCATACAACCATTACAATCAACCCAAACACAGCATAGCGTAAGTAGTCTTGTTGGATTTTTTCATCTTCAACCGATGCACGAAGCACCAGCAGTGGCGAAATGTTGCGAACCGCAAGCAATGGCAACAGTGCGAAGGCAATCGACATCAGCAATCCAATCGATACGCCAACGCCAATCGCCGAAGTTGAGATGATAAACTCGACTTGAATCGGGAGAAAGTCGCCGAGCAAGCGAGGCAAAAACGCGCTGACGAAAACGCCAATCGTTGCGCCGATGCTCACGCCAATTAAGCCCATTGAAAACGTTTGAATCAAATAAATCGCAAATGCCTGCGCCGACGATGCGCCCATACAGCGAAGCGTCGCAACGGTTTGAAGTTTCTGCTTCACATACACATTCACCGCACTGGCTACGCCTACACTTCCCAACAGTAGCGCGATAAATCCAACAAGATTGAGAAAGCGATAGAGATTTTCCAATGTTCTGCCCAGCGTTGCTTGTCTCTCTTCGGCGGTTGTTGCCGTTGCGGAAGTGAGATTGAGCAAGGGTTTGAGCGAATCCACAACGGCTTTTGCGCTGGTTGCGGGAGGCAGTTTGAAAAACGCTTTGTAAGTAACGCGACTTCCGACTTGAATGAGTTTCGTTGAATCGACATACATCGGCGGGATATAGACTCTCGGACCAATCACCGACGCTACTGCCGCTTCGCCGGGCACTTCTTTCAAAATTCCGCTAACAAGAAAACTCACGTCGCCAATTTTGACGCTATCGCCAATTTGCACGCCGAATTGAATCGCGAGCGTGTTATCAATGAGTGCATTTCGTCCGTTGTTGAGCGTGTTGTAAGCCGACTTCGGTTCGGTTTCAATCGTTCCATAAAACGGGAAGTCGCCTGTAACGGCGCGAATTTGCGAGAGCCGTGTTTTAGATTGTTTCGGGAAATAGACCATTGAGCCGAACGACATTTCACGCGCGACTTCTGCTCTTTCGGCAAGCGAATCAACAGCGCGCTCGAGTGCTTTTGAAAACGGCTGACGCGATTCAATCGCAAGGTCTGCGCCTAAAAGCGATTTGGCTTGTGTGCTGACGGCGCGCTCTAAACTTTCGCCAAGCGAATTAACCGCAACCAGTGCCGCCGTGCCCAGCATAATGGACGAAATGAAAAGCAAGAGTCTTTTGCGATGCGTGCGGCTATCGCGCCATGCCATTACCCAAGTCCAACGATTAAACAAACTCGCTATCATGGTGCGGTTGTGGGATTGAAATTTGTTTCTTGCATTTCGTTCATCGTATCGGAAACCACCATGCCATTTTTGAGGCGAATAATTCGCTCTGTTTTTCGGGCAAGTTCAAGGTTGTGCGTAACGAGCACGAGGGTTGTTTTGGCTTCGCGATTGAGTTCAAAGAGAAGTGATTCGATTTTTTCGCTTGTCTCTCCGTCTAAATTGCCGGTGGGTTCGTCGGCGAAGAGGATTTTCGGGCGGTTGATAAACGAACGCGCAATGGCAACGCGCTGTTGCTCTCCGCCGCTGAGTTGCGTGGGATAGTGATGCACACGTTTTTCCAAGCCAACACGCGCAAGAAGTTCAATCCCGTCTTTTTCATTGACGCGCTCGCCGCGCAGTTCAAGCGGCACAAGCACGTTTTCAAGTGCGGTTAAGGTCGGAATGAGTTGAAAATTTTGGAAGACGAATCCGACGAATTGATTGCGAACTTTGGCGCGTTCATCTTCGGAGAGCGAGTCAATCGTAATGCCGCAAAGTGACACCGTGCCGCTGGTTTGTCTATCTAATCCTGCGCATAATCCGAGCAAAGTTGTTTTTCCACTTCCTGACGGACCGACAATCGCGCATGAATCGCCTTCGCTCAATCTGAAACTTACTTGACTTAACACGGTGAGCGTTTGTTCGCCGCTGTGATAAGTTTTGGTTAAATCTTGGACGGAAAGAATTGTTTGGCTCATTTGAGTCATCGTTGAATGGATTGACGAGCACTTCGGCACTGAATAAGTTTTCGTTAAGGGTTTATTGACTTTGGTTTGATTCGTTAAATTTGCTTCGCGAAATTTCTCTTCACATAAACCGAAACCTTCTTAAAAGGTTGCATTTCTTTTCCAAATGCGCATTGCGTTATTAAGTCTTCTGCTCTTCTCTTTCGCGTTCCGATTTCAGGAGGAGAAAGTCGTTTTGTTTTTAGGCGATAGCCTATCGGCAGGTTTTGGGCTTGATGTTGCGCAGGCATTTCCATCGCTGATTCAGGAGAAAATCAAACAAGAGAAGTTACCGTTCAGGGTTGTCAATGCAGGACTTTCAGGCGAGACGACGGCAGGCGGCTTACGGCGAATTGATTGGCTCTTGAAGCAACAGGTTGATGTTTTGGTGATTGAACTCGGAGGTAATGACGGGCTTCGTGGCATTGCGCCATCGGAAACAGAAAGAAATTTGCAAGGAATTATCGATAAAATGCGCGAGAAAAATCCCGATGCGTCAATCATTCTTTCAGGCATGCAGGCACCGCCGAACATGGGGAAAGATTACACCGAAAAATTTCGCGCGATTTTTCCCACAATCGCCAAGAGGAATAAAATTGAATTGATTCCTTTTC
>CALGMC010000236.1 GCA_937959145.1 uncultured Chlorobiales bacterium | reverse complement strand
CGCGCAAATTGCATGCGTGCAATCAAGAGCCGATATTTCTTCTCAAAAATTTCTTCGCGAAAAATGCGCGGCATAAAAGATAAAGTCGGTAGGTGAATTGGCTCACGAAAGCCTGATAACGTTTTCTTTTTATCTTGCAATCGTGCAAAGATACCAATGCACGACAAAGTTCAAGGCAAAATCAAAAACAAATGAAAGTGTTAGTTACAGGCGGCGCAGGCTACATCGGCGCGCACGCTGTCCGCGAACTGAAAAAAGCGGGCGACGAGGTCGTTATTTTTGACAATCTGATTTATGGACATCGCGAATTGGCGCAAGGCGAGCGGCTTATCGTCGGTGAGTTGGAAAATACGGCACTCTTGCGAGATGTATTTGCTGAACACAAGTTCGACGCCGTCATGCACTTTGCCGCCTTCGCATATGTGGGCGAGTCAGTTGAAAATCCGTCGAAGTATTATCGCAACAATGTTGCCGCCACGCTGAATTTGCTTGACGCCATGCGCGAAGCAAAGGTCAATCGGTTTATCTTTTCGTCGACCTGCGCGACTTACGGTGAGCCGAAAGAAATTCCGATTCCTGAATCGCACCCGCAAAATCCCATCAACCCATATGGCGCATCGAAGGCGATGGTCGAGCGCATCTTGCAAGATTATGCGGTTGCTTACGGATTAAAGTTCGTCGCGCTTCGCTACTTCAACGCCGCAGGTGCCGATGAATCGGGCGAAATTGGCGAAGACCACAACCCTGAAACACACCTCATTCCGCTTGTGCTCGACGCCGCGCTCGGCAGACGCAACCACATCACCATCTATGGCACCGACTACGACACGCCCGACGGCACTTGCATTCGCGACTACATTCACGTAACCGACCTTGCCAATGCGCACGTCTTGGGCGTAAAGTATCTCAATGAAGGCGGCGCAAGCGATGTGTTTAATCTCGGCAATGGTAACGGCTTTTCAGTGCGCGAAGTTATTGATACGACAAGAAAAGTAACCGGCAGAGAAATTCCCGTCGTTGAAGGCGCGCGACGAGCAGGCGACCCCGCTAAACTCATTGGCAGTGCCGAAAAAGCCAAGCGCGTTCTTGGTTGGAAGCCGAAGTTCAATCAATTAGAAACCATTATTTCAACGGCGTGGAAGTGGCATCAAAAGCGATTTGCACCCGAAGTTGAAACCGTATAATCATGCTGATTTCTCACATGCTGATTTCTTTGTCAAACCTCAATCGAATCAAAGCGCATGCGAAGGAGACCTTTCCCGAAGAGTGCTGCGGCTTGCTGATTGGCAACTTCGAAGAAGAAAACGCCATTCGCCGAAACATCGTCCGATATGTTGCACCGTGTGTGAACAGGCTACGCGGCGACCGAACACAAGGCTTTGAAATCGCCGCCTACCAACGCTACGACATTGAAATGGCGGCAAAAGAATACGGCATGAGCATTGTCGGAACATATCACTCGCATACGCTATTCGGCGCGTTTCCATCGGCAAGCGATTGCGACGCCACGCCTTCTCTTCAAACGATGTTGATTGTGGCAGTCAATATGGGCGTGATTGAAGAAGTGAGAGCCTTTTGCAAAAACATCGACCGCGACATTTCGGAAGAACAAATCCAATTCCTCTTTTGAAAAAGCGTGGTGAATTTTTTTACGAGCGAAACGGTTCGAACAAAATCAATAACGGCTGAACGCAGAAGCGAAAAGAAGAAGCCGAAAGAAAACACAAAAACATTTAACACTGAACATTTATGTCCGACACGATTGCTCCAACATCAATCATAGATAAACAAACGCTTTCGCTGATTGGAAACACGCCGCTGATTCGACTGAAAAAAATCGCCGACCAGTGGGGCATTAGCGACCAAGTGGAAATTTACGGCAAGTGCGAGTTCATGAATCCGGGCGGAAGCGTCAAAGACCGTCCCGCGCTCAACATTATTGAAACCGCCGAAGCAAAAGGTTTATTGACCAAAGACAAAATTCTGCTCGACGCCACAAGCGGAAACACAGGCATTGCTTACGCAATGATTTGCGCGATTAAAGGATACCGTTGCCGTCTCTGCTTGCCTGAATCGGCGAGCCAAGAGCGCAAAAATATCCTCAAAGCCTACGGCGCGGAACTCATTTTCACGCCTGCGTCGGAATCGAGCGATGGCGCAATTCGCAAAGCGCGCGAACTTTATGCGCAAAATCCTGACATTTATTTTTACGCCGACCAATACAGTAACGACGCCAACTGGCAAGCGCATTTCAACACGACAGGCGTTGAACTTTGGGAACAAACCGACGGACGCATCACGCACTTTATTGCTGCCATTGGCACAAGCGGCAGTTTCATCGGCACTTCACGCCGATTGAAATCCTACAACGAAAAAATTCAGTGCATTGCTGTTCAGCCTGATGTTGCCATTCACGGCATTGAGGGCATTAAGCACTTGGAATCGGCAATGGTGCCGCGCATTTACGACCCGCACATTCCAGACGGATTTATTGAAGTTTCAACCGAAACCGCATTTGATTACACCGTCAAACTGCCAAAAGTAGAAGGCTTGCTCTTGGGCATTTCGGCATCTGCAAATGTTTATGCTGCACTCAAAGTTGCCAAAGGACTTACTGAACAAAATGCACAAGGTGTGATTGTCTGCATACTTTGTGACGGCGGTATGAAGTATCTTTCAGAGCATTTTTGGAACGCTTGAACATAGAAAGCCGATGATTATCAATATCAAAATTTCAAACCCGCGCTCGTTCCGCTTCCCAAGCGGTTACTCAGATATTGACGCTTCAATCATCAAACCGATTGAAGTTCAAAAGCGATTGATTGGCTCAATCGAGAGCGCGCTTGTTGCTCGAATCGCCTCGCCAATTCTCATCAATGGCGTCTATGGAAACCGTTTAGTGTTGCTCATGGACGAGCGCACGAAAATTAGCCGCGTGATGATGGGCTATTCAGTTTGGGCGGACGTCTATCTCGTTCCGCAACACGTTTCGCTCATAGGCGGCATGTTGATGGATACCGAACTGGCGCGATTAGGAACAGCAATGATTGTGATGATAGATAAAGAGCGCGACTTGCCCGGCGACCTGAAAATCAGCAAAAGCCACCTGCTTGTGATGAACACGCAAGCGCAAGGCGCGTATCCCGAAGAATGTGGCGGCTTGCTCGTTGGAATGGTGATTGATGGCGACTTTGAAGTGCGAAAAGTAGTTCCTGTAACCAATATCAAACTTGAATCGCGGCACAACCGCATTGAAATTGACCCGCTTGAATATGCGAAAGTCGAGCGACAAGCTCTCAAAGAAGGGTTTGGCGTTTGGGGATTTTATCACTCGCACCCCAACGCTGACGCAATTCCCTCTGAATTTGACCGCGCGAATTTTCCCTTCACAAACTGGTGGTATCCGATTATCTCGGTCGGCGAAGACAAAACCATTCGCCAAATCCGATGCTGGAAACTCAACGACGACCGCGCTTCCTTCACTGAACTGCATATCGAAATTGGCGACACCACATACATCTCTCAATCGGCTTGAAAGTTTGAATGTATCCACGCGGAGCGACTATCTTTGCGCTTTTCAATCTTTCACCTGACACATGAAAAACCTGCCAAAACTCACGCCTTACGGCTACAGCACGATTGCCAAAATGGTTGTGCTGTGCATTGCGATTTTAGCGGTGGCGTATATTCCCGATTTGCCCGGCGTTGTCCGATTGCTTCTGACGGCGTTGGCAGTCGCGCTACTCATCTTTACCGTGCAGTTCTTTCGCGACCCTGAACGCACGCCGCCAAACCAACCGAACATTATAGTTTCTCCCGCCGATGGGAAAGTCGTTCTGGTCAAAGAAGCAGACCATGCATTTTTCAACGGCAAAGCGAAAATGGTGAGCGTGTTTATGTCGCCAATCAATGTGCATGTCAATCGTAACCCGATTTCAGGAAAGGTAACGCACGTCAAATACATCGAAGGGCAGTACGTCGCCGCCTTCGACCACAACGCAGGCGAGCGCAATGAGCGCACTGAAATCGGAATCGAGAACGGGCGCATCAAAGTTTTCTTCAAGCAAATTTCAGGCTTCGTGGCGCGGCGCATCATTTGCGACCTCAAAGAAGGTGATGAAGTTAAAATCGGTGAGCGATTCGGAATGATTAAGTTCGGAAGTCGCGTCGATATCTTTCTGCCCACAAATGTGGAACTGAACGTCAAAGTCGGAGATACGGCAACCGCTGGCGAAACCATCATTGCAACTTACCCTTGACTACCAATGAGCATCGATGAACATTACAGCGACTTCCTGCGCGGCGTTGAAGAATTTAACCGCCGAGAATTTTTTGAGTGCCACGACACTTGGGAACACATCTGGCAAGAAACTACAGGTGCTGATAAACTCTTCCTGCAAGGCATGATTCACGCCGCCGTTGGACTTTATCACTTCACCAACGGACGATGGAAAGGCGCACGAAGCCAATTAGAAAAATGCACAACGAAACTTGCAGGCTATCACCCAACCTATCGCGGCGTCGATGTTGCACAACTCGTCAAAATCTTCAACACCGAATTTCTTCCCGCCATTGAAAAAGCCGCAAATGGCGAAAAAATTACCCCGCCAAATTTTCCAACCATTGAACTAACCAATCAAACAAGAAGAACTCACGCAGAGTTACAGGCGCAATTAGACCAACAGCGCGTGTTGCTCCAAAACGAAATCGACGCCCTCAAACGCGAGCGCGACGAACTCAAAGAAAAATTGAAATCGGAACAAGAAAAATTTGCTCTCACCTTAAAGCGGCATCTTAAAAGCACGGAGAAAAAAACGCGAGTGTTATTTATGCTTATCGCACTGCTTCTGCTTGCATTGATTTGGCTTCTTGTGAGAGGCGTGTAAGGAAGAACAAAAGGGGGAGTTTGTTCTGTCGTGTTTAGTAAGTCGGCATTGAGGGGTCGATTTGTGTTGCCCACGCCGTAATGCCTCCAACAACATTTTTCACGTTCTTGAATCCATTTTGGCGAAGAATTTCGCAGGCTTGTGCGGAGCGTCCGCCCATTTTGCAATGCACGAGAATCTCAGTGTTCTCTTTGCCTTTGAGTTCTGAAAGGCGATTCGGAAGTTCGGGAAGCGGAATGAGCACTGTGCCGTTGAGGCGGACGATTTCCCATTCGTTTGGATTGCGCACATCGAGAATGAAGAGTTTTTCGCCTGCATCTAAACGCGCTTTCAATTCTTGAACAGTAATTTCGTTTGGATTGCTCTTTGCCCCCTGTGTTTGAGATTGAAGTTCGGCATTTTGGCTATGGTCGTTAGCGGGCATGCCGCAGAAGGCTTCGTAGTCGATGAGTTCCTTAATCGTGGCGTGGTCGGAGCAGACAACGCAGTCGGGATTCTTTTTCAATTTCAGTTCGCGGAATTTCATTTTGAGTGCGTCGAAGAGAAGCAGGCGGTTAATCATCGGCTCGCCAATGCCCGTGATGAGTTTGATGGTTTCAATGGCTTGCATCGTGCCGACAACGCCCGGAAGCACACCGAGCACCCCACCTTCGGCGCAACTTGGCACAAGTCCCGGCGGCGGCGGTTCGGGATAAAGGCAACGGTAGCACGCGCCTTCGGGAAGTCTGCCGTTCGTTGCTTCATGGCTATTTGCCCAGAAGACAGAAACCTGTCCCTCAAATCGGAAGATGCTTCCATAGACATTCGGTTTGCCAAGCAAGACGCAGGCGTCATTGACCAGGTATCGCGTTGGAAAATTATCCGTGCCGTCGACAATCACATCGTAATCTTTCAAAATCTCTAACGCATTTTGTGAGGTGAGCGGCGTGTCGTAAGTAACGACTTCAACGAACGGATTGAGGGCGTTGATGGTGGCTTTTGCGGATTCGGCTTTGGGTTTTCCAACGGAATCGGTGCGGTGCAAAATTTGGCGTTGAAGATTGGAGTAATCAACGACATCGAAATCAACGATGCCGAGTTTGCCGATGCCCGCCGCCGCAAGATACATCGCAAAGGGTGAGCCAAGTCCGCCCGCGCCAATCATCAAGACGCTGGCGTTCTTCATTTTCTTTTGACCTTCCAAGCCAAATTCGGGAAGAATCAAGTGGCGGCTGTATCGCTTAATTTCTTCGTTAGAAAGCGTAACGTCGCTCTCGATTTGCATTTCGCCGAAGGTTGCAACTGCGCCGCCTGCAATCGAGGGCACAATGATGAGTTCATCGCCGAGCCGCACATCAGTTTCAAGCCCTTTCAAATCTTTGATGTTGGAATCGCCTTTATAGACATTGACGAAAGAACGGAGTTTTCCGTCGTCGGTATAAAGATTTTTTTTGAGGTCGGGATATTGAGAGACGAGTTTCGTCAAGGCTTCACCAACGTTTCGCGCCGAGACTTCAACGACCTCATGACCCGCCGTGTATTGACGAAGCGCGGTCGGAATAATGATGCGTGTTGCCATTTCTTATTTTGATTAAATGTTGATGAGATTCATTTCAGGTTGCTTAACGCAAATTCACGATTCAGACGTTTTCCGAAAAGAAGTTTCACGATGCAGAGGCTTCTTGGTGATGATGCAGTTCAAACTTGAAGAGCGTCATGGATAAAAGCAGGCAAAGAAACAACGCCATTCCGCCGACGAGATACGGCGCGTGATAATCAAGCCCGTAAAGCAAACTTCCCGAAACAGGACCAAACATTCGCGCCAGCGAGCCGATAGATTGCAACACGCCGAGCGTTTCGCCTTGTTCAGCAGGGTTGGCATAAAGCGAAACAAGTGCTGTGTTCGTCGGTGTGCAAAAGCCGTTGCCAATCGCGACAAATGCCAGCACGATTAAGCCAAACGACAAAAGCCAAAGTTCAGGCACAAACGGCAGAAGCCCGATTCCAAGCATCATCACCGCCGAGCCGCCCGTCAAAACTTCGCGCTCGCCGAATCGCTTTGTGAACTTGCCAATCAATCCGCCTTGCACAATCACCGACACAATGCCGATAAACGCGAAGAGAAATCCGATGTTTTGCTCCGTCTGCGCGTAGTGCTCTTTCCACAAGAGCGGCACGGAAATTTGCATATTCACAAAGGCAAACGTGAAACAAAAATTCACCACAAGTAAGCGCGCAATCGCGGGCTCTTGAAAGGCTTTTGAAAAACTTTTGACCGAAAAAAATCGGAACTCGGCATGAGGCTTTTTTTCTTTGAGCGATTCGGGCAAGAAGAAATAGGCGAGAATCAAATCAAGAAAGGTTAATGCCGCCGCCACATAGCCGACGGCTTCAATGCCAAGGTTGGTTTTAATTGCGCCGCCAATTGGCGGACCAAGCACAAACCCAAGTCCAAACGCCGCACCCAAAATACCGAGCGACTTCGAGCGACTTTTTCTATCCGTGATGTCCGTAATGTAGGCTTGTGTAACGGTTACATTCGCCGAGCCAATGCCTGCCAGCACCCGCGAGAGAAAGACAAACCAAAGCGAGTGTGATTGCGAAAAGAGAAAATACGAGACGACCGACGTCGCAATGCTAATCAAGATAACCGGACGCCGACCGATTTTATCGCTAATCCCGCCCCAAATCGGCGAGAAAAAAAATTGCATCACGGAATAACTGCCCGCAATGATTCCGATTTCAAGCGGCGTCGCCCCAAGTTCGCGTGCATAGTTCGGAAGCAATGGAAGCACAATCCCGAATCCGACGAGGTCAAGAAAAACCGTGAAAAATAAAATGACGAAAGGCGAGCGTTGCATGATGAAACTTCAAATTTCCCAAAAATACTGAAAGGTTATGGATTCCTCACTGCGTTCAGAATGGCAAACGAATGAGTAATGAATAACGAGTAATGAGTAACGAAGAACGAAATGGCGAAACGATAAGGCAATTCTTCATGATTGCAATTCTTCACGATTCATCAACGACGCGACCGTTGTGAGCGAAGCGAAGAATCCATCTGTGTGTCATCTGCGCAATCCGTTCAATCCGTGTTC
>CALGMC010000235.1 GCA_937959145.1 uncultured Chlorobiales bacterium | reverse complement strand
TCGCGTTTCAAGCAAAGAAGCCTTGATGTGGACTTGCCTTTGGGTTTCACTTGCCGTTTCGTTTGCGGGAGTTGTGTGGCACTTTTATGGCTTTGAAAAAGCGACCGAGTTCATGACGGGATATTTGATTGAAGAATCGCTCTCGGTCGATAATCTCTTCGTTTTTGTGTTGGTATTTCGGCACTTCAAGGTCGAGGATAGGTATCAACATCGGATTCTCTTTTGGGGCGTCTTGGGCGCGGTGGTAATGCGCGCGATTTTCATTTTTGCAGGCGTCGCGCTCATTCAAAAATTTCATTGGATTATTTACCTCTTCGGCGCGTTTCTCATTTATTCAGGGCTGAAACTGCTTTTTGAAAAAGAGGGCGAAGAAGAAACCGAAGAAGTGGCTGAAAACTTTGCGATAAAGTTGGTGAAGCGATTTTTCGCAATCTCGAAAAACTACGACGGACAAAAATTTTTCACGATTGAAAACGGAAAGCGCGTTGCCACGCCGCTCTTTCTCGTCTTGATTGTCATTGAAATTACCGACCTGATTTTCGCCGTCGACTCCATTCCCGCCGTGCTTGCCGTCAGCAACGACCCGTTCATCATTTTCACGTCGAATATCTTCGCGATTATGGGCTTGCGTTCGCTTTACTTTTTGCTCGCCGACATCATCGACAAGTTCGTCTTCCTCAAAAAAGGTATTTCGTTTATTCTCACATTTGTGGGGATAAAAATGCTCACGCCTGAAATTTCGCGTTGGATTACGGGCGAATCGTTCTCCATTCCTTCGCCGATTTCCCTTGCCGTGATTGCCAGCGTGCTACTCCTTTCCGTTGTGCTGTCGCTTCTCTTTGCGCCGAAAGAAGAAAAGAAAGAAGTCGCGCCAATAGAAGAAGAAGTGAAAGTTTAAGGAAGCGCGTTGAGTTTTCGCAAGAGCCACTCCGCCGAAAGGCACAAGACGATAACAATCAAAGTCGACCACAAGTTTGCAAATTCAACAGACGAGGCAGTGCGAACTTTGACTGGCTGAAACGATGGCTCGCGCTTGATGTCGTCAAAAAATTGCTCGAAGGTTTGCGGCGTGTAGAACTTTCCGCCACTGCGTTCAGCAATGCTCTGCATCGTTTCAGGAATTGCCGCCGTGTTGCGTAGTTCTGTGCTGGTTTCGCTCACTGAAAAAATGCCACTCGCCGTGCCTAACACAGTTTCTCCTTCTTTGGCTTCGGCGGTAAAGGTATAATCGCCTTTTTCAAATCCCTCGAACTTGGCTTGATAGACGCCCTCTTCTATGGCGCGCTCAAAGGTAGCGTTGTAACTTTCGCCCGTTTGCTTGTGCTTGACGCGCAAGGCAATCTCGGCGGTCGAGACCGGATTCAAGAGTTCATCTTGCAACGTAGCAGTGAAGAAAACAGTTTCGCCTTCGTCATAAAGTTTGCGCGATGTAGAAACTTGAAAACGCTTTGAATCTTCCTTTGCCGAAAGCCACTCGATAGTGCCAAGCAAGGTTTGCGTATAAACTTTGCGCACGTTTTCGTCAGGCGAAAGTGAAAATCGCCAAAACTGCGGCGTGCAAAGCGTCGCATATTTTTTGCCCGAACTTTGCGCAACGGCAAGTGCCACGCGCTCGGTGGCTCTACCTGAAACAGAAAGTTTCCACAAAATTTGCGTTGTGGGTTTGGGTTGAAAATTGAAATCCAAATAAGAAATCGGCGGTGCGGTTTGAAAGACAGTCTGCAAAAGAGACGCCACAGGCTTGAACGCAACGAAACTTTGACCTTGCGGTGTCGGCAAAATGAACGCATTGTTATCGAGAACATCGGCAGGACTTGTGCGCGCAAGGCTAACGGCGAGAATTGGCTCATATTGTTTTAGCTTCGTGCCTGAACTTTGCAAGCCGATAAATGAAAAGACAGGAATTTTGTTCGCGTTCAAGAACCCAAACACACGCTCGGAAATCGATTCGCTAATGCTTGCGCTCGGAAAGCCGATGAGCAAACAAGCATCGGCGTCTTGATGCGCCGCAAGGTTGAGCGCGCCCTCGAAAAATTCGCTCGACGTTTTTTGCGTGAAAAAAATTGCATCGATGTTTTCAGACTGCATGAGCGTTTGACGGACGGAAGAAATTTCAGGGTCGGCAAGTCCTGCAATCACTAAAATCTTCTTCTTGTTTTTCAAGACGCGCACGAAAAAAGGTTGCGAATTGTTCCTCGCCGAAAATTCGCCTTGAAGCGGCGAGAGGCTAATGCTGTATTTAGCGTCGCCGACTTCTTTCGGCACAAATTCGAATGCGATAGATTGTTCCGAAGGCGCGAGTTCAAACTGCTTGCGTGCCAAAACGGTTTCGCCACTTTTCAAAAGTGCCTCGACAACTTTGCCAGTAAAGCCTTCTTGCGCAACCACTGCCGAAACCGAAACTTTGGTATTCACAATCGCTTGCTCGGGTGCATAAATGCGGCGAAGCACAATATCTTTGCGCGACGTGCTATCGCCTAACAGCACGGTGAAAATCGGAATCGGCGAACGCTCGGCTTCGTAGAGCGGGGTTTCGCCTGCGTTGAATGCGCCATCGCTGAACATCAAGGCGGCGTTGAAGCTTTCGCGCACGCTGATGCGGTTAAGTGCGGCAATCGCACTCGAGTGATTGGTATATTTTTCATTGAACGAGAAATCGCCTAATTCACGCTCTTGCAGAGTTTCGCCAAATGCGAACAGACGACTATCAACGATATTTTCAAGATTACTTTGATAGCGTGAAAGAAGTTGTTGGAGTAGGCTATCGCGCCGAAGTCCGTTGTCGCGAATCGTCATGCTTTCGGAGTTATCGATAATCAAGGCTAGTTTGGGTTTGCGCGTTTCTTCTGAAAAAAATTGCAACATCGGTTCAAGGAAAAGGGAAAGCGCAAGGAAAACCGACAGCGCACGCAGGCTTACCAATGCGACTTTAATCGGCACAGAGAGCGTGGCGCGCTGGTAGGTCCAAAAGGCAAGCAGAATGGCAAGAAGTGCAAAGAGCAATAAGAGCCAAAGTGATGAAGCGACAAAGGTCATTATGTTGTGTAAAAATCGTGTTAAGCCAAACAAAATAACCGTCAATTCCAATTCGTGAAAATTCAATTCGTGAAAATTCTCGACCGATATATTGCAATCCGCTATCTGTCTGCGTTCTTATTCGGAACGATTGCCTTTATCGCGCTTTTCGTCTTGATTGACCTCATTGAGCATATCGACGACTTCATCGACCGCAAACTGACGCTCTTACCGATTCTGGCATATTACGGCTACTTCCTTCCTGAAATTTTGAAATTGATTATTCCGATTAGCGCACTGCTTTCAGCACTGTTTGTAACAGGCGCGCTCTCAAAACAGATGGAACTAACGGCGATGAAATCGGGCGGAATTAGCCTTTACCGAATCCTTGTGCCGTTTTTAGCAATCGCACTGTTAATTACCTTGTTGGATTTTTACCTTTCAGGTTGGCTTGTGCCACAGACGACGAGAGAAAAACAGCGGTTTGAATCAATCAATCTCGGAAAAAATTTTTGGGTTGGCGGCAGTCGTTCAAATGTCAATATCATGGATTCGCCGACGCAACTTGTCAGCATCGGCTACTACGACGACTATACAAAAACCTGCTACGCGCTTGGCGTGCAAGCCTTCAATGGAAAAGCGTTGATTTGGCGATTAGATGCAGAGCGAATGAAATACGACACAACCGCTCAAAAATGGGTGATTGAAAACGGATACCTGCGCGTCCTCAATAACGATAAAGAGTTCATCACACGCATTGAGCAACTCGATACGCTTGAATTTTCCTTTACAGCCAAAGAACTCGGCGAGTCGACACAAGCCCTTGAACTTATGACGCTTCCTGAGCATCGTGCGTTTTTGAAGGCGCGCGAGCGTGGCGGATTTGAATCGTCTGACGAAGCCGTCGTGAAGTATCACACGAAACTTTCTTTTCCGTTTGCGTGCCTGATAGTGATTCTCATCGGCGTTCCGCTCTCGGCGCAAAAGAAGCGAAGTGGCATCGCGCTCGAGGCGGGAATTAGTATTCTTGTTGGATTTTTGTATATGGGCGTTCAGCAAGTTTTCGGAACGCTTGGCTATAAGGGTGCAGTCAATCCGATTTTAGCCGCGTGGATGCCGAACATGATTTTCCTCATCGTCGGCGCAGTGATGCTCTTCAAAGCGCAAAAGTGAATAATGAATAGTGAGTAGTGAATAATGAATAGCGAAGATTTTTTCGTTCTTCATTCATTATTGGAATGGATTTCTCGCTGTGCTCGGAATGACGTTCTTCTCTCAACTTGCCGCACGAGAGAGCGCGAAACTAACAATTTTGCGAATCAAAGCGGGATACTCCAACCCAGCGGCTTTTGCCGAGCGCGCAAGACCGGCATCAGGCGAAATGTCAGGGTTGGGATTGACATCAACGACAAACGGCTTGCCCTCTTTTGAAACGCGAAAGTCCACACGCGCATAATCACGACAGCCAACCGCATTAAACACACGCAACGCAATTTGTTTGAGTTCAAGTTCGAGTTTCAAGTCAATCGGGGCAGGGCAGATGGGTTTTGTTTCTTTGTATTCCACGCTGTCTTCTTCCCACTTGGCTTTATAGGTTACAATCCGCGCAAAGCCTTCGGGCATGGTTTCAAAACTAATTTCAGAAATCGGCAACACGCGCGGCGCATTGGGGTGTCCGATTTGATGTTCGAAATCGCTATCGCCTAAAATCGCCACATTGAACTCTCGTCCGTCAATAAATTCTTCAACAAGCGCAGGCTGTTTGTAGGTGCGCCAAATCATCTCAACTTGTTCTTTGAGTGCCGATTCGGAATGCACGACGGAGTTATTTGAAATCCCGGTGCTGGCGTCTTCGTGTTCAGGCTTGACGATGAGCGGAAAGGGAATCGTCGTGGAAATTTCTTCTGACGGTTTGAACACAACGAAGCGCGGCGTTGGAACAGAACGGCGAAGCAGAATTTCTTTCGTCTTGGCTTTCTGAACGCAAAGTTCAAGCGTTTTTGCCTGCGAGCCTGTATAAGCAATGCCGAGCAAATCGAGCGCAATCGGAATAAAAACTTCGCTCTTTGAAATG
>CALGMC010000234.1 GCA_937959145.1 uncultured Chlorobiales bacterium | reverse complement strand
ATCGGCGGAATGCGTGAGGTTATTTGGTGTGGCGCGGCGAAGTAAGGCTTTTATGCGTGCCAAAAGTTCGCGCAGGCTGAACGGCTTGGTGAGGTAATCATCGGCACCGAACTCCAATCCCAACACTTTATCGGCTTCGTCAGATTTGCTCGTGAGCATTAAGATAGGGGCGCGAAAGCCTTGTGCGCGAAGGTCTTTGCAAATCTCGATGCCGTTTTTATTTGGCAACATCCAATCAAGCAAGAGCAAATCAGGCGATTGAGCAAGGGTTGCATCGAAGCCTTTTTTGCCGTCCGCGAAATGTGCGACGTCGTAATGCTCGGCTTTAAGCGCGTCGTGAAGGGCGAGGGCAATCGCTAAATCATCTTCGATGAGAAAAACTTTTTTCATGGAACATTATTCGGTGAGCGACTCGTCAAGCGGGAAGATAAAAAACTTGCTCACACAAATGAGCGGCTCTGTAGGGAGCGGCTTCGGGGAAATCATCGTGAGCGTAACGCCTTCAAGGCGAATGGTGTGCTCAAAAAACGCACCCTTGAAATAACTCGCAAGCACTTCGGCTCTGAAAGTGTTTTTGCCAAATGCGCTGACCGTTTCAAGATGTTCGGGACGAATGACGACGTTGAAATATCGCCCTTGCAAAGTTTCGCGATGCGCTAAAACTAAGCCTGACTCTGTTTTCAAATGATACTTATCGAGCGCTTGAACGCGAATCACGTTGGCATTGCCCAAAAAGCGCGCCCCGTAAAGCGTTTTCGGGCGATGGTAAATTTCTTCGGGTGAGCCAAACTCGAGAGCCATGCCGTTATGTAAAATCAAAATTTTGTCGGAAAGGGTGAGGGCTTCTTCTTGGTCGTGCGTGATGTAAATGAACGTGCGTCCTGTTTTGCGCTGAATGGCTTTGAGTTCTTTCTGCATCGTGCGTCGGAGTTCAGCGTCAAGATTTGAAAGCGGTTCATCGAGAAGCGTAATCGGAGAGTCAACGGCTAAGGCGCGCGCAATGGCAACACGTTGCTGTTCGCCGCCAGAAAGTTCGGCAGGCAGGCGATACATTTTGTCGTCGATGGAAAGCAGTTTCAGTGTTTCCAAAACGATGGCACGAATTTCGGATTCAGGCTTTTTTTGTTCGCGCAAGCCAAAGGCAACGTTTTCAAGCACGGAGAGGTGCGGAAAGAGCGCGTAGTTTTGAAACACCAGCGGAATGCGCCGCGCATGGGCAGGCAAGGCAGTGATGTCAGTTCCGTTTAGAAAGAGTTTTCCGCTGTCGCTCTGCTCGAGCCCTGCAATAATGCGGATGAGCGTCGTTTTTCCGCTTCCTGATTTGCCGAGAATCGAGAAGAATTCCCCATGTGCGCATGCAAACGAAACGTTGCGCAGGACGGATGTATTGCCGTAAGATTTAGTTAGGCGTTCAGCACGCAGCGACATGCGTTCAAACGTCGCTTGATGAAAGAAGCAACTCGACTAAATTTTCAAGTCCGGCTTTGTCTTCGTCGTCAAAGCGGCTTAATTGCGGACTGTCAATATCCAAAACGCCAATCAATTTGCCTTGCTTAATCATCGGCACTACGATTTCTGAATTTGATGCGCTGTCGCAAGCAATGTGTCCTGGAAATTCATGCACGTTTTTCACGACAACGGTTTTCATTTTTTCCGCCGCCGTGCCGCAAACGCCCTTGCCAATCGCAATGCGCACGCACGCCGGCTTGCCTTGAAACGGACCTAACACCAATCCGCCGCTTTTGTAAAAGTAAAAGCCAACCCAATTCACATCGGGCATGGTGTTGAAAAGCAGAGCGGAAAAATTTGCCGTGTTGGCGAGAAAATCGCGCTCGCCCTCGAGCAAGTGATAAAGTTGTGTGGTGAGCGACTTGTAGAAGTCAGTTTTAGATTGAGCAGAAATTTCGGTGAGTTCAAACATAGTGCTAGATTCAGAGCTTTGAAGTAAAAACCAGTTACGACCATTTTCCTTGTAGAACAGCGCGCATGTTTTTTGTGAACTCGAAGCGCGCCATTACTGACGAACAACCAAGCGCAACGGCTTTTTGTTTCAATTCTTCATTGACATGCGGCAAAAACGCAAGGGTTTTAATTTGTGAGAACTTCTCGCGAAATTTTTTGAGGTTATCCAAATTAGTCGGTTCGCTTAAATCGAAGATAGCAAAGGTGTTCTTGCCAGTTTCTTGCACTTCGTCGACGGACTTGACGAACTTGCCTTTGAGGTCAAGATTGCGCAGTTCGTTCTCGACGCGGCTTTGGAAAATCATATCGTTGATGAACAGGTAAATCATAGTGGTGATGTATTAGGTTTGTAGTAGATGGTTGTATCAATCACTTTTGAGGGTGAATGTGCTGTAAGTCATACTCGTTGATTTTTCGGTAAAGTGTGCGCTCTGTAATGCCGAGAAGTTTTGCGGCTTTGCGGCGACTACCGCCAACGCGCTTCAAGGTTTGCTCAATCGCGTATCGCTCCAATTCTTGAAGTGAGGGCGGATTTTCCGCATCGGC
>CALGMC010000233.1 GCA_937959145.1 uncultured Chlorobiales bacterium | reverse complement strand
GTTGGAACAGAACGGCGAAGCAGAATTTCTTTCGTCTTGGCTTTCTGAACGCAAAGTTCAAGCGTTTTTGCCTGCGAGCCTGTATAAGCAATGCCGAGCAAATCGAGCGCAATCGGAATAAAAACTTCGCTCTTTGAAATGCGATAAGTTCCTTCAAACAAATTGAACACCGCATTAGGCTTGATTTCCATCAGTTGCTCCATCAGGAAAATAATATCACCCGTGAAGGCAAGCGGACTGACTTTGTATTCTTCGGAAAGAGCGGCACTAATCGTATCGACATTGGATAGAATGCCCATTTCCGATTTGATGTCGTGTGTGAGCGAGAATCGGTCGGGAACAGCATTGTAGATGATGACGATGTGCTTCATACAGAAACCGTCTCAAATTTTTTGAGCAGTTCAATACACTTTTCGTTTTGATGTGGAAGTCCAATTGAAATTCTCAAACAATGTGGCAAGCCGAAGGCTTTAAGCGGGCGCGTAATGACGCCGTTTTGCAACAGGTATTCGGAAACGGCATTCACACGTGCTTCACTGCCGTAATCAATCATCACGAAATTCGCCCACGAAGGAATCCAATTCAAGCCAAGTTCAGTGAAGGCGTCGGAAAAGAGTTTGTAGCCGTGCGTGTTGTTCTCAATGGTTTGGCGCAAGAAATCGTCGTCGTCTAATGCGGCAAGTGCGCCTGCTTGCGCAAGCGAATTTGGTTCAAAGGGAAGTTTAACTTTCATCAGATTCGTAATGAACTTCTCGTGTGCGAAGCCGTAACCGACGCGCAACGCCGCAAGTCCATAGCCTTTTGAGAACGTGCGAAGGGTAATCACATTATCGTAGCGATACGACATAGAGTCAGGGTAATCCAAATCGCTCGAGGCAAATTCAAAATAGGCTTCATCTAAAATGATAATCACACGTTCGGGCACACGCGCCATGAAGGCGTCGAACTCTTCGCGTGTAAAGATTGTGCCCGTAGGATTGTTCGGATTGCAGAGGTAAATGACTTTTGTATGGCGGGTAATGCGGTCGGCAATGCCTTGTAAATCAAAGCGATAGCCCTCTTTCATCGGAACGCGCTTCAAGGTTAAGCCGCTTGCGTTGGCAAGCACGTAAAAGCCGATGAAGGTATTTTCGGAAGTAAGCAGTTCGTCAGTGTCGGAAACGAATGTGCGCAGAATGTTTGCCATAATGCCTTCTGAGCCTGCACCAACGGCGACGTTGTCCACTTTCAACTTGAATCGTTCTGCGAGTTTTGTGCGCAGTTTGAACGCGGCGGGGTCGGGGTAATAATTCACATCGTGCATCGCCTTTTGCATCGCTTCAATCGCTTTGGGAGAAACGCCGAGCGGATTCTCGTTCGAGGCAAGTTTATAGACTTCCTGCAAGCCGTAAAGCGATTTGATTTCCTCAATGCTTCTGCCTGCCTTATACGGCTCTAACTTTTCAATATGCGGTGGAACAAGTTGCGTGGTCATGCTTTTCAAAGTTTAGAACGAAAGTAAAAGAATGATAAGATAGGATTGTATTTTGCTTCATTCAACACTTTGGCGATGAAAAAACTACAAGAGAAACTGCAAGAAGCAAAAAAAATGATTGAATCGCGCTGTGCTGTTTCCAAAGGCGCTGTGGCACTCACGCTGGGTTCGGGCTTAGGAAACTTTGCTGAGCGCGTAGAAAATCCCATCGTTATTGATACAAAAGAAATCCCGCATTTTCCGACGCCGAGCGTGGCAGGGCATCATGGCGAATTGATTTTCGGAACGGTGAAGTCGAAGCCGATTGTGCTCCTGAAAGGGCGCGTGCATCTTTACGAAGGGCGAGACGCCGACGAAGTAACTTTTTATGTTCGATTGCTCCACTTGCTTGGCGTGAAATCGTTGATACTCACGAATGCGGCGGGCGGTGTGAATCCGCTCTTTGAAGCAGGCGACCTGTGCTTGATTGTTGATGTCATAAACCTGATGTTCGTGCCGAATCCTGACCTGCCAATGTTGCAAGCGGCGCATGAGCCTTTATTTGACAAGGGGCTTCAGCAAGTGGCAAAAGAATGTGCGCGCAAATGTGGGATTCATTTCAAAGAAGGCGTGTATGCAGGCGTGCTTGGACCTTCTTACGAAACGCGCGCTGAAATTCGAATGCTTCAAACCTTGCGAGCGGATTTAGTTGGAATGTCGACCGTGCTTGAAGCCACAACCGCAAAGCGTCTATGCATGAAGGTGCTCGGAATTTCACTCGTAACCAACAAAGCGGCGGGACTTTCCGACGACATCCTTTCGCACGACGATGTGCAACGTGTGGCTCAACGCGCACAAAAAGAATTTTCAACGCTCATTGAAGAAATTGTATCGAGATTGTAAAGTTCTCCAACAAGAAAAGTCAGTTACGTCATCACTTTCTTCATTCCTGCCCAGATGAACTGCCAGATGTATTCAAAAATGGATTCATCGCGCTTTCTCACATATTGAACTTGCGCTTCGCGAAGCGGTTTGTCTTTTTCAGGGTTTTCCGACTTCACGCCGAAGCGATTGGCGACAAAGGTCTTCAAGCCTTCCATAAAGCCGCGCTCCTTGCGTCGGTCTTCCGAAAGAACGAGCATTCTCAAATTGCTATATCGCGGGACGACCCTACCGCGTCCGATTCCTTTTGAGACCATGCAATAAACCGAAACAACATCGACCGTACCTGATTCCAACTTCACGCGGGCTTCGGGTTCGAGAAAATGGTTGAGTGTGGTTACGTCTAATCCTGAAAGCGTTGCTTTGAGCGTCATATCAAACGAAGGCGAGAGAAGTGGCATTGTGAGTTCGGCTCTAACCAACGCATTGCCCATTAATCGTGTCGAGGCGTTAAGACGCAGCGGCGTTTCTCTTGTCATTCTTTCAGGGAAGTTGCTGACATTTTCTACAAGTCCGTTAATGGCTTCAAAGCGAATCGCTCCTTCGGGCACAAAGGGATGGCGCGTCGCATAAACCACACGGCTCTGATGAATCCGCATGCTATCGATGTGAAACTTCGTGTTGATTTTGGCGACGGCTTCATGGGGCAACGATGAATCGGGAATACGAGGCGGGTTCGGGATTCGCTTATCCGTCATGGCATAAACATCGAGGCGGTGGAGTTCAGCGAAACGCGCAACAAATTCGTCGCCGAATAAAAGCCTTTTGTAATCAATAGCGTGAAGTTTGAGCGAATCAAATTTTACTTTGACGAGCGTTGGGCGATAGCGATGCTGTTTGCAGAAATCATGGTCGCTCATGGCGGGCGCAAACGAAAACTCCTCGACCGAAAAAGTCGAGTCTTTCACTGAAAGGTAAATGCCTTTGAAGGCAATTTCGTAGAGCGTGTTCGGAATTTGCCGACGGTAAGGATTGGCAACAAAGCGAAAGTCATCAAAGTCAAATTGAATCCGTGCGGAATCGCGCTCATTAAATTCAAGCGAAATGTTCTGCGCAAAAAGAGAAACTACAAGGCTATCGGGACGCTTGACGCTTTTCTTTCCGCCTTCAATGTAGTTGAGCGAGGCATCTTCAATGCGCACCGAATTAATGCGAAACTGCTTGACGAATTTTTCCAACACATTTTCCGAAAAAGTATGGATTGTATCGTGCTCTGAAAGTGCGGACGAAGTCGCCCCATGCGAAGCCTTGTTCGCATTTTCCTCGAGGGTTTTGAAAACAACATTCGGACGCTTGATTTCAAAGCGTTCAACTTCAAGCGTGCGATTCAAGAGACGATTCCATTTGGGCGTTGAAATTAAAATCTCATCGAGAGAGATTTCATAATTGGCAGAAAGCGATGCCTCTTTTGAAAGTTTGAACGGCACAAGCCGCACGCGAGTCGCACGAATCGCGTCGGAATCAATCAACAGTGAATCAATTTTAAGCGTGTAAAGGCTATCAGTTGAAGCAATGACGACATCAGCGAGGCGAGATTTGACAACGCTTGAAAGCGCGGCACGAGTAATTAAAAATCCAACAAGAGCCGTTACAAGCAAAACAACAATCAAGCCAAGCCCGATGTAAAGAAACAATCGGGCTGTAACGGCTGATGGTGAGCGTTGCGCCATAATCAACTCAACTGTGCTTGAAGTGTTTCAGGGTCGCTCGTTGGAAGTTGGCACGCATAATCAACGCAAACGAAAGCCGTCGGCTTTTCAACCGTGAGCGTATTCAAAAAGTCTAAATGCGTTGCCGCTTCGGGCGAGGCGTGAAGCAAGACTTTATTCGGTATGAATTTTTCATAAATCACTCTGCGAAGGCTCTTCATTTCAGGCGTTTCGAGCGAACCTGCCAAAATAATTTGCTTCGGCTTTTGAAGATAGAACGAGAGTGCAACGAGCATTTGTGGCAAGTAACTCGGGGCTTTTTCAAGCAGTTGGCTGAAATAAAGAAGCGTCTTTTCGGCGGATTGGCGGAAGTCTTGTCGGTCGGTCATTTGCGCAAGTCGGAGCAAGTTAAGCGCGGCGATAGAGTTCGGTGAAGGCTCTGCGCCGTCATGGTCTTCTTTCAGGCGCAAAATCACGGAAGTGTCCCCTTCTTGCGAACTGAAAAATCCCCCATGCACTTTGTCCTCAAAAAGTTTTTGCATGGTTTCGGTCAAGCGAATGGCGACGGTAAGGTATCGCGGATTGAGCGACGATTCGTAAAGGTCTAAAAGGGCTTGGACGAAGAACGCATAGTCGTCGAGTTTGCCGTCAATGCCGGCTTCGCCTTGTCGGTATCGGCGCAGAAGCGTGTGCGTTTCGGCGTTGTAGAGTTTGTTCAAAATGAACTCAGTGGCGTTTATAGCGGCGTTCAGGTAAGTGTCATCATCTAAAACTTGATAGCCTTTGGCGAAAGCAGAAATCATCAAGCCGTTCCAAGAGACGAGAACCTTGTCGTCTAAGTGCGGGCGCGGGCGTTTTGCGCGTGCTTCGAAGAGTTTGACTTTTGCAGATTGGACAAGGGTTTTGATGTTCTCTGTTGTTGTGTTGAATCGTTTGGCGGCGTCTTCGAAGGTGTGAAGTTGGATAAGGATATTTTTCTTGATGAATTCGCCGTGCGGGTCGCTCGGTGCGTTGCCGCTGGGTTTGATGTTGAAGATGTAGGAAAAAATCTCGCTATCTCTTGCGCCTAAGAGGGAGTCAATTTCCGCTTGTTCCCACACATAGAACGCGCCTTCGGCTTTGTGGGTGCTTTCGAAGGTTGGCAGACTATCGGCATCTTCGGCTGAATAGAATCCGCCGCCGAGAGCCTGCGAGCCAGAGGCTTTATCGGTCATATCGCAAAGAATGTAGTTGAAGATATCGCGGGCGACATCGGCGAATTCATGTTCGCCTGAAAGTTGGAAGGCTTCGAGGTAAGAGATGGCAAGTTGGGCGTTGTCGTAGAGCATTTTTTCGAAGTGAGGCACGTGCCAGTATTTATCGGTTGAATAACGTGCGAAACCGCCGCCGCCTTTGCCTTCAACGCTGATGAGGTCGTGTATGCCGCCCATTGCCATTTTGCGAAGCGTGAAGAACGACATGTCTAAAACGCGCTTATTGCCTGTGCGTGCGTGGTAGTTATGCAAGAAGTTGAGAATAACCGCACGCGGGAACTTGGGCGCGCCGCCGAATCCGCCCCATTCTGAATCAAATTGATTGGCAAATTGAGAGGCGGCTTTATCGAAGACTTTCGGCGTCAGGGTTACTTTTTCGGCACTATCGAGTTGCGATGTGTAAGACTTTAATTGCTCGACAACATTTTCGGAAACATTGACAATCGCGGCGCGTTCCGA
>CALGMC010000232.1 GCA_937959145.1 uncultured Chlorobiales bacterium | reverse complement strand
AAGAAAAGGCTTATCCTGAAATCTAACGGCTCAAATAGCGTCAATGAAATTTCAAACTATCACGGGCACGAAAGATATTCTCCCGTCTGAATCTCCACTTTGGCAACATATCGAGCAAACTGCAAGAAGCGTTTTCAAACGATTTGGTTATAGCGAAATTCGCACGCCTGTTTTTGAAGACACGAATTTATTTCTGCGCGGCATCGGCGAAACGACCGACATCGTCGGAAAGGAAATGTATACCTTCAAGCCGTCAGCAGAAAGCGAGGAGTCGCTTACGCTTCGCCCCGAAATGACCGCCAGCGTCATGCGTGCATATTTGCAACACAGTCTTGGCGCGCAGTCGCCCGTTGTGAAGGTTTATTACATCAGCGAATTGTTCCGAAAAGAAAAGCCGCAGAAAGGACGATACCGACAGTTTTGGCAGTTTGGCGCAGAGTGCATTGGCAGTGCAAATCCCGAAGCCGATGCCGAAATCATCGCCATGATGATGATGATTTACGACGAACTCGGAATCAAACACACGACGCTCAAACTCAACAGTTTGGGCGATATTGAAACGCGCAAACGCTATCGCGCCATTTTGCAAGATTACCTTCGCCCGCACTTCGATAAACTTGATGCAGTTTCAAAAGAACGCTTTGAAAAAAATCCGCTTCGCATTTTAGACTCCAAAAATCCTGACCTGAAAGAACTCATTGAAAATGCACCGCGCATTTTGGAGTGTCTTGACGATGTCTCAAAATCTCACTTTGAAACGGTTAAAACTTATCTCGACGACTTTGGCGTGAAGTATGTGATTGACCATCGTTTAGTGAGAGGGTTGGATTACTATTCGCGCACGGCGTTTGAATTAGTGAGTTCTGATTTGGGAGCGCAAGATGCGCTCGGCGGCGGCGGACGCTACGATGGGCTTGGCGAACAACTTGGTGCTGAAAAAGAAATTCCCGCAGTCGGTTTTGCCTCGGGCATTGAGCGATTGCTGATTGCGTTAGAGAGTGCAGGAATAAGCGAGAAAATTCAACCGCCGAAGCCTGATGTGATGCTTGTGGCGCAATCGCCACTGGCGCGCGGCTGGATTATGAAGACGGCTCAAGCGTGGCGAAAAGAAGGTCTCGCAGTTGAAATCGATTTGCTCGCACGAAGCCTTAAAGCCCAAATGCGCGAAGCCAATCGGCTCGGCGCAACCTTCGCCGTCATTGTTGGAGAAAATGAACTGCAAACAGGCAAATTTCAACTCAAAAATTTGCTCACATCGGAGCAAAAAGAAATCCAACAAGAAGACTTACTAAGCGAAATTAAAACTCAAACTGCGTAACCGTTCTAACAAAAAAATGTCAACTTACAAGTTGACAAAAGCCTGTTTGAGATTTAATTTCAACGCATCACAATTTGAATTGAACAAGGGAGCGAAAGTGTATCCAGAACTCTTTTCGATAGGACCGATTAAGTTTCACAGTTATGGCGCGATGCTTGCATTAGCGTTTCTGGTTGCAAACTACCTGCTCACCAAAGAAATTGAACGTAAAAAAATTTACCCCGACGTTAGCTCGACCGTTACCTTTCTCACCATTGTGCTCGGCATTGCGGGCGCAAAGTTATTTCACCTCTTAGAAAATTTTGACCGATTCTTGCGCAACCCGATTGGCGAAGCGTTCAACGCAGGCGGATTGACCTTTTACGGCGGCATGATTGTGGCGACGCTTGGCAACTTAATTTATTTGCGCTCTCAAAAAGTGCACACATTGCGATTTCTTGATGCCGTCGCGCCCTCGCTAATGATTGGATATGGCATTGGGAGAATCGGATGCTTGCTTGCGGGCGACGGCTGCTACGGTGAGCCGTGCGATTTGCCTTGGGCAATGACCTTTCCAAATGGCTATGTCTCTACGCTCGCCTCTGAAAACCCGCAACTCGTTATGGAGTTTAAGCAACTCTTCCCGGGTGTTCCTGTGCCTAATGATATTCCCGTTCACCCAACGCCTTTGTATGAATTATTTTATTCCGCAATTTTTTTCACCTTGCTTTGGAAATTGAGAACGCTTCCCAAGCAAGCAGGCTGGCTGTTCTTTGTTTATTTCATTCTACAAGCGGCTGGAAGATTTTCTGTAGAGTTTATTCGCTTGAATCCGCCTCTGTTGTTCGGACTTTCAGAGGCGCAAGTAATTGCAGTTGCAATGATGCTCATTGGAGCCATTGGACTGTGGCGCGTTTCCAAACAGCCCATCGACACACCGCCGAAAGAGGAGGCGACGGTGAAACAAGGAGCAAAAGGAACGCGCAAAAAAAAGCCGATGAGCAAGACGGTGTAAAGCGCAAAAACCGACAATGAGCGAGCGCATCAAATCTTGCTTTAAGTAAAAAAGAAGTGAAAACACATTTATCTCTCTTACCCTAATGGTATTAGTTGAAATTTTCTCGAAAGATGACTGCTGCCTTTGTGATGAGGCAAAAAGCGTGTTGCTCAAAGTGCAAAAAGAGATTCCGTTTGAATTGCAGGAAATTAAAATCCAAGATGATGAAAACTTGATTCGTGAATACGGCACGAAAATTCCTGTCGTGTTCATCAACGGGCGACTGGCGTTCAAGTATTATGTCTATGAACTTGAACTCAAAGAAAAACTTAGACGTGCGGGCGCGCTTGCCGTGCATTAAATACTTTATCAAAAAACAACAGCGGTTCGCTGAACCAGTCATGCAAACAACGCCGAAGTATATCGCGATTGAAGGAGTCATTGGAGCAGGAAAAACGACGCTTGCCATGCTTCTGGGCAAAAAGCTTCAAGCGCGCATTGTGCTTGAAGAATTCGAGGATAATCCCTTCTTGGAACGATTCTACGAAAACCCTGATCGATATGCGTTTCAAACCCAAATGTCGTTTCTTACCGGACGCTACAAACAACAGCAACAACTTCGAAACTTCGACCTCTTTCACGATTACCTCGTTAGCGATTACATTTTCGATAAGGATAGAATCTTTGCGTATCTCAACCTCCAAGACGACGAACTTCGGCTCTATGAATCCATCGTCAACTTCATGGATAAAACCATTACTTCGCCCGACCTTGTCGTCTACCTTCAATCTTCGCCCGAACGCTTGATGGAAAACATCAAAAAGCGCAATCGCGGAATCGAGCAGGGCATTAAAGAATCTTACATTCGCGACTTGCATGACGCCTACAACTACTACTTTTTCCGCTACAAAAAAACGCCGCTCCTCATCATCAATACAACTGAACTTGATTTCGCAAACAGTGCCGAAGATTTTGAACTTCTATACGATTTAATCTGCAACAAAACCCACACAGGAACGGAATACTTTACGCCTGAAAAACGAAAAACATTGATTTAAGTGTTGAATACTATCTAACATTACTCAACGCAAACCGAAGACGACGATGATACGATTTCTGATTTTTCTCGGCATGGGATACCTTCTCTATCTCCTCTTTCGTTATGTCTATCGTCTCATCAGCGCACCGCCGAAAAATCAATTCGAGACATACCACAAAACGAAACCCACCACACAAGTCGATGAAATCAAAGAAACTGACTTCACGGAAGTAGAAAGCAAATTGCACGACCGAAAGTAATCTCTGAAACAGAACGCGGATTGAATGAATTTGACAGATGGAGCGCGGATTTTTTGAAGAAGAAATCTGTAAAACCCCTCCCTATCCGTTTTATCGGTGTTTTTCAGACCGCACGCTAACATCTCCACTTTGAGGTGCGATGAAGATTCAAATCGTAAATGCCGTATCTTTGCTCGGCTTTTGAAACAAAATCCAACAAGAATACTCAATGACAGAAACCAAAGTGGCAATTTCGCAATTTCTTTCAAGCCGTGTAAGGCGTGTGCAAGAATCGCAGACGCTTCAAATCACCGCGCGCGCCAGCAAAATGAAAGCCGAAGGCAAAGACATCGTGAGCCTTTCAGCGGGCGAGCCCGACTTCCCAACGCCCGACTTCGCTTGCGACGCCGCCATTGAAGCCATACGAGACGGATTTACCAAATACACGAGCGTGTTCGGAATTCCTGAATTGCGCAAAGCCATTGCGGAAAAGTTGAAGCGCGACAACGGATTGAATTTTTCGCCCGAAGAAATTTGTGTCGGCGTCGGCGGCAAACAAGCCATTATGAACACGATTCTCGCGCTGGTCGATTCAGACGACGAGGTCATTATTCCCGCGCCGTATTGGGTGAGTTTTCCTGAGATGGTCAAAATTGCAGATGGCACGCCTGTGATTGTTCCGACCACATTTGAGCAGAATTTCAAACTCACGCCCGAACAACTTGCCAACGCACTCACGCCGAAAACGAAGATGCTGATTCTTAATTCGCCGTCGAACCCAACCGGCGTGATGTATTCCGAAGCAGAAATTCGCGCCCTAATGCGCGTGATTGAGCATCGCGATGTGTTCGTGATTTCCGACGAAATGTATGAACAACTCACCTACGGCGAGGTTGAGCATTTTTCACCTGCACGAATTGAGACGATGAAAGAAAAAGTGATTGTGAGCAACGCGCTTTCAAAGTCGCATTCAATGACAGGCTGGCGCGTGGGCTATGTTGCCGCACCGAAGTGGATTATTGACGCTGTCGCAAAGTTGCAATCACAAATGAGTTCGCATACGAGTTCCATTTCGCAAAAGGCGGCGGTAGCGGCACTCTTGGGTGAGCAAACCGTCGTTAAAACCATGCGCGAGGAGTTCAAAAAGCGACGCAATTTTCTCTATCGCGAACTTTCATCAATCAACGGGATTCGGCTCAACCTGCCTGAAGGCGCGTTTTACCTTTTTCCATCGGTTGAAGGCTTGCTCGGAAAAACATTTCAAGGCGTAACGCTGAACTCGTCGGTCGATGTCGCAGAGTATTTGCTCGATAAGCATTGGGTTGCGACTGTGCCCGGCGATGCGTTTGGGGCAGAAGGCTTTTTGCGCCTTTCATATGCCTCGTCTATGGCGGAGTTGGAGAAAGCGGCGGCGCGAATGAAAGAAGCCTTCCGTGCGTGAGAGAGCGAGACTCACAAAATCGTGGCAACCGAAAGTTGATGTTGAATGCCAATCACGCCAAGCGAAGAGAAGGCATAATCGAACTTGAACTTTTTCAATTCAAGTCCAAGCCCGCCTGAAACGCCTGAAAGACCAAGCGCACTGCCGACGCTCAAATCCTGACGAAGTTTGTTGTTGTAGCCTGCGCGCAATCGCACTTGCTCGCTTAAAAGAAACTCGCCGCCGATGGTGAAGAATTTGAGTTTATCGGTAACTTTATCGGTCTTATCGGCAAGGTTGATAAAGCCAATGCTCAAAATGAGCGGCAAGCCTTCAAGTTGGGTCGTTGCGCCGATGCGAATGTCCTGTGGCAAGGGTTCAGAAAAGCCGTCGTAAGTGGAAATCTGTGTGCCGACGTTGAGAATCGAGATGCCGATTTGCAATTTTTCGTCGGGAATATCGAGCAAGAGTCCTGCGTCAAAGGCGATGCCTGACGATGAAAATTCGGCAATGTTGGAGAAGATGTATTTCAGCCCAATGCCGCCGCGCAATGTGCCGAAGGAATACTTCTCGAGTTCGCGCCCGTAGCCGAGTTGAAGGCATAAATCGCCTGCGGTGAACTCGCCGCCTGTGTTGCCTGCAACGTCGGCGCGCGTAAATGTGCCGTAGTTGATGTAAGAAAGCCCCACGCCGAAATCCCCAATCCCTTTGAACTCGCGTCCGTAGGCGATGAACCCTGCGTTGATGTCCATCAAATTTTTCTGAAAACTAAACGAAGCGGATTTATCGACCTCGCTTGAAATCGAAGCGGGATTTTGAAACAGCGCGACCACATCGCCCTTCATTGAGACGCTATTCCCGCCGAGTGCCGCAACGCGCGCGCTTCGGTCAAGACGCAAAAACTCATAGACAGCCGTTTGTGCAAATACAGCGCGGGAGATGCCAAGCAGAATCAAGAAGAAACAAAGAGGCACAAGGCGAGTGAGCATCATAGATGGTTGCATTTCGGATTTTGAACGACAGAGGCGACGATGAAGCCGCACTTGGCGTTTGGTATCGACAATGTTTTGTATCGACAATTTAGATAACCGTGCGAGCACTATCAAGGGAAGAAGGAAGAACTCGAGTTAGCCGCTGTAAGGGTGTTGTAGATAGGCTTTGGCTTTTTTATGAGACTCTTGATGGTCTTTGAGATTGAGCACGTTTTTGTAATGAGCAGTGGCTTTGGCTCTATCGCCTTGTGCGTCATAAATCATGCCCAAGCGCAATTCGGAAAGGACGCGGAAAGGAGAAGGCTCTTTGCTATCGACTTTGAGGCTCAAATTGATAGCGTTGGTGAAGTGTGCTAATGCGTCCTTCAAATCACGGCGGTTCATCATAGCAAGACCGATGTAGTAATGCGCTTCGCGCACATGCCGCTCATTGTAATGCTTAACACCGTTTCGATACTTTTTCCAAACGTCGGTGAAAATCTCTTCGGCTTCTTTCCAAAAGCCGCTGGCGGCATAACAGCGTCCGAGATAAGTGTAGAAAAAGGGATTATCGGGGTAGCGTTGATGAAGTTGTCTGCAAAATTCGGCGGCTTTGGCGAAATCTTTTTCATAGACATAGTAAATCTGTGCGAGGAAGTAAATGGCTTCTGTTTTAGCATAGTGCCCGAACTTGATGCAAGAGTCGAGGCGTGCAATGCCGCGTTTCTTATCGCCCTTTGGGAACATCATCGCAAGGGGTTTAACGGCAGGATATTGTTCGGGAATTGCTTCGGCGTAATAGTCGTAAATGCCCAGACCGAAGAGCACATCGATATTGCCTTTGCTGACTTTTTGAATCCGAGAAACGATAGGAAGTGCGTCTTTGCCGTCGAGTGCGGCTTTGAGCCACTGCCCGCGATTGGCACGAAGCCTGCCGCGAAATCCAAGCGAGCCACTTTTGAAGAACATGGCTTCTACATCGCGGTCGTTAAGTTCCAACTTTTCATCGCAAAGCTCAATAACTTTTTCCATGTAGTTGCTGAAGGTCTCGTCGTATTGGGTGTTGTCGAGGTCGAGCATCATTTTCCACCACAGCACCATGCCCTTGAAGAAGTGTCCAACAGGTGATTTCGGGTCTTTGCGAATGATGTCGGAAAAAACCGAATCGGCTTCGTTGAAATCGAGATTATAGACATAGTCAATGCCTTTCAAAACCTGTTCGTCGTATTTGGTGAAGGCTTTGGTGTTTGGCTCT
The DNA here is from genome assembly GCA_937959145.1 of uncultured Chlorobiales bacterium. Taxonomy (GTDB): domain Bacteria; phylum Bacteroidota; class Chlorobiia; order Chlorobiales; family Thermochlorobacteraceae; genus JANWWM01. The sequence continues at coordinate 541 of CALGMC010000232.1, read as the reverse complement.
TGTGCGAAAAGCCATGCGGGAACAAGCAGAAACAAAAAGATTGGAAAAGCGCGAACGATTGGGTTCATGCTGTCGTCAGGTTTAATTACGGAATTAAAACTTTTTTTGAGGCTGTGAAATTCCAAAACCGCAAAAAAGTGCGCAAATAGAAAAGGCGAAGAAATGCTCCGCCTTCTGATGAATGTCGCGAAAATGTGGGATTGAAAGTTACTTCAAGAAGAGCATCTTTTTGGTTTCAGCAAAATTATTGGTTTGCAAGCGATAAAGATAAACGCCGCTCGACAAGTTGAATTGAGACGCGTTGAGCGTGTAGGAATATGCCCCTGCGGCTTGACGCGCATTGACCAAAGTCGCAACCTTACGCCCGACTGCATCAAAGAGCTCGAGGCGAACGGCACTCGGTTGCGAGAGTTGATACTGAATGAGCGTCGTCGGATTGAACGGATTCGGATAGTTTTGAGCAAGGCTAAACGCGCTTGGCTTTTCGGAGAGCGTCGGTGCAGAACTGTTCGGAACAACGGTTACAACGAAACTCGGCGCA
>CALGMC010000231.1 GCA_937959145.1 uncultured Chlorobiales bacterium | reverse complement strand
GACTGCCGAACTCAATCAACTTGCGGTGCGTCCGTTGCAATCAGGCTTGATTACCTTAAAAGCACAAGCGGAACTTGGAATCACGTTTCTTTCGAGCGATGAATCGCTGAAAAAATTCAAAAAGCAGTTTTTGGAAAGCGCGTGGGCGTAGTGCAGAAGCGGATAAAAAAGAAAAGGGCGGAGATTGATTCCGCCCTTTTGCGTTCAATGAAGTTTTAGGGAATTTCTGAAAGCGGTCTTGGGAAATTAACGGCAACCACATCGCCTGTGCGTTCAATGGGCAATTCATTCAAACGGTTGAATCGGCGCATATCAATCCAACGATGTCCTTCGCAGAAGAGCGAATAGCGGCGTTCATAAAGCAACTTATTGATGCCGTCGGTTTCATCGGCGATGGCAGTGTAGTCAGCCACGCCTGCCGCTTGTCGCACACGGTTGAGGTCGGCTAAAGCACCTGCAAAGTCGCCTGTTTTAATGCGGGCTTCGGCGCGAAGTAGCAAGAGTTCTTCGTTACGAATGATAGCCACAGGTGCCGTATTGGACGCATAAACGCTCACTGCATGGTTTGAACTCACGCCATAGTTGCTCACCGCGGGCGAACGGAAAAAGACTTTGGAAAGCCGTGCATCGGTGGCGGTGTCTTGGTTTTGGCTGAAAAAGTCGCGTTGTGCGAAAAAGCGCGTGGCGGTTGCTGGCGGTTCAAAAACGGGGTTAAGCAAATCGCCTGCGGCTGTGGAATAGACGTGATAAACACCGACACGCATGCCTGTGGCAGTATTGACTTCGGTCAGGAACGAGTTTGAAAGTGCCGTCAGGCAAGTGGCGTAATCGCCTGTATAAGCCGCCGTGCGTGCGCGCAAGGCACGGTTGAAGCGTGCGAAAGTCGCTGGCGTGTTGAAGCCTGCAAACCCACTCGAGAGGCGGAAGTCAAACGCCGCACCCTCGCTGGTAAGTGAGGTATAGGCTTCGTCGAGCAGACGATTGATTTCAGCGAAACCTGCGGCTTTGCTGACAAACGGAAATGCGGCAGGGTCGGGCGAGTAGCCGATTTTAATGCCGTTCTCGTTCGTGAGGTTGAGGTTCAAGAGCAACTGATAGGCAATAATCGTTTTGGCAAAGCCTTCAAGTCCCGCACGCTGACCCGCACGCGAGGCAGGCTCTTGGGCGGCACGAGTCAAGAGGATTCGTGCATTCGCGATGGCGGTGTAGCGGGCGTTCCATGTGTTGTTGACAAACGGACCGCCAGCGTCTAATGCGCCGCCCTTGTATTCGGACATGAAGCGTGGGTCGTCGCCGCCAAGGTAATAAGCATCACGACCAATGAGCGATGTGCCGTAAATGTAAAAACTCAGTGCGTTGCGCATGGAGCCTTCGGTGCCCGTTACGATACTTTGAACGCTTGCGGTCTCTTCCGATGCCGAGTTCGGATTCGGAAAATTGCGGTCAGGGCAACCGTAAAAAAGCAAGGCAAGCAAAGCAATCGAGAAGCTTGCAGTTAGTCTTTTAAGCGTGAAATGAAGATGTTGGTTTCTCATAATTGAAAGTTCTCCGTTGTTTAGAGTTCGGTTCGGGCTTACAAGCCAAATCCCAAAGTGAAGTAATAACTACGTGTTGACGGAAACGGCGTTACATCGACCGAGCGACCGATAGCAACGCTGCCGAAGTTGCTTACTTCGGGGTCGTAGCCAGAATAATTGGTGAAGAGCAAGAGGTTGCGACCAGTGAAACTGACTTTCAGGTTGGAGATGAATCCGCCAAAGAACTTATCGGTTTGGTCGCGGTTGAAGGTATAGCTCAAGGTCAGTTCGCGGAGTTTGATGAACGAGCCGTCTTCAACCCAAGGTGTTTCGCGCACGCCGGGATTGGCAGTGCTGGTGCCCAGACGGCGAGCGGTGCGCTCGAGGTAAGAGGCTTGTCCCCAGTCCGCTGATGTGCCGCCTAAGTCGGTGAGAAAGCGCGTGAGGTTAATCACGTCGCCGCCTTTTTTCCACTCCCACAAGAAGTAGAGTTCGAAGCCGCGATAGGCAAGGGTATTGGAGAAGCCCAAGATAAAGTCGGGCTGTTCGTCGCCGATAATCAAGCCGTTGAATTGTCCGGGTGCCGCATTGGGGTTTGGGGCTTTCGGGTTGGGTCCGAAACTTTGCGAGCCAACCATTGAGGTCGGTGCAAATCCTTCACGAATGGTGTAAGCACCAAGCGCAACGCCAAAGCCGCCCGTTTGAAATGCGGGAACGGTCAGTTTGGTGATCTCGGCGCGCGTGCGCGTGAACACGAGGCGCGAACCCCACGAGAAGGTAGCCGTGCGAATCGGATTCAAGTTCAAGCCGATTTCGATACCGTTCGTCGACATCTCGCCGCCATTTTTGAATTGCAACGTTGAGCCTGATGAAGCGGCAACTTGCGATTCCAAAATCAGCCCTGAAATGCCGCGCGTGAAGTAGGTAAATTCAAGCGATGCCAAACCTTTGGCAAGACCAAAGTCCGCCCCAAACTCGATTTCCGTTACACGTTCAGGCTCAATGTTCGGATTTCCAACACGGGCGGGCAAGCTCAAGCCGCTCGCGCCACTTACGTTATTGACGCCAAGCGTCGTGAACTTCGCAATCGCGGGTGCGAATGTTCCTGCTTGTCCCGCTGAAACACGGAGTTTAGCGGATTCAACCGTTGAGCGCACGCCGTCCCAAAAGCTCAGTTTGGAAAGCAAGACCGATGCGCCGCCTTTTGGAAAGAGATAGAATTTATCGACATCGCCGTTCGCGCTACTTCTATCCATACGAAGCCCAGCGGTCAGGAAGAAAATGCCCGAAATATCGACGTCTTCTTGGAAATAAATCCCTTGGTCGTATTGCTTTTGAACGGTTTGAAGTTGCTGAATCGAAGCGGCTTGATTAATGTTGTCAGATTCTGCCGCTAAGCCTCTGGCGAAAACAAGCACGCTGTTTGAGTTACGATTTTCAAACTGCACGCCTGCTGAAGTTGTAAAAGAAAGTCCGCCGTCTTGATAGCGATGCACCATGCTGGTGTAGAGGTTCGAGAATTGGCTCGGTGTGTTGGTTCTGATGCTACGACCGGGCAAGCCTGTGGCAAGCTCGTGAATCGTGTTGAGCGGCGAGTAGACTTGGTTGACTTGGGTGAAGAAATCTATGCCGCCCGTTGCGACAAATTTGAGATTATGTCCTCCGCTTTTAACCAAATCCCAATCAAATTTTCCTGACGCTGTAACACGGTCGATGCGCTCGTTATTAACTACTTTGTCAATGATTTGAAAGGGGTTTGAACCAATGTTGTTCGGGTCGGCAAATGTGCCGTCGGGTCGGCGACGATAATCGACGAAACTTGGCATAAACGCGGCGGCATAGCCGATGCTGACGTTGTTATTGGAGTTTCCCGTTGCGCCTCTATCGGAGCCACTATTCACATAACTTGCCGAACCGTCAATCGTGATGTCGTTCGTAAGGCGATGTGAAACAGAGAGACGAGTGGCATAGCGTCTGTAGCCTGTGTTATTAACAATCCCTTCTTCGTTTCTCGCACTGCCGCTAAGGAAAAAGAGCGTTGAGGCGTTGCCGCCGCGCACACTGACGCTGGTCTCGTTGATGAAGCCCGTTCTTCCATAAAGCTCTTGTTCGTAATCAATGTAGGGAACATTGAACGCGGCTGGCGCAGGACTTCCAAACGCCGAGAAAAATCCTGAAGTGTCGGCTTGCCAGTTGCGTGTGCCTTGCTTGCGAAGAAGCGAATTGAACCCGAACTGTTGATTGACTTCAATCAGCGTTTTTTCAGCGAGCGTGCCTTGTTTTGTGGTAATCAAAATAACGCCTGCCGCCGCTTTCGCGCCATAAACGGCCGCCGCGCTCGGACCTTTCAAAACTTGAATATCGGCAATGTCGTTGGGGTTCAAGTCCGCAAGGCGGTTCGTGGGTTGACCTTGTGGGCGCGCGCTACCCACGCCGGTTGCCGCTGTGAGCGCGTCTAATCCGCCTTGAATTTGGTCGTTGCTGATAATGACGCCATCGACGAAAATAAGCGGTTGCGAATTGCCCACGAGCGTTGAAACGCCGCGCAAGTTCAAACTAATGCCGCCGCCCGGCGCACCTGTGTTTTGGCTGATAGAAAGCCCCGCCACTTTGCCTGCAAGGGCTTGTTCGGTGGTTTGTGCAGGCGCGGGCAACAGTTCCGAAGAGGAAATCGTGCCAATCGCGTTCGGAGAATTTTCCCGCTTAACACCCGTCGCCACACCCGTAACCAGCACTTCTTCGGCTTTGAGCAAGTCTTCAGTAAGTTTAATCACTAAGTCGTCCTTCGAGCCGTCAACCGATACCGTGCGTGCCTTGTAGCCCACAAGCTTGACGATGAGTGTGGCTTTTTCGGCTTTCAGGAGCAAGCGAAATTTGCCATTAACATTCGTAACGGCACCCGCACTACGAATTTCCTTCACCTGAACAATCGCGCCAGGTAAAGGCTCATTCGTTCCCGCGTCAAGCACGGTTCCTGAAACGGTGATTTCTTGAGAATAAAGGAACACAGGACGCAATGCCAAGAAACATGCGCCCAGCAAGAAAAGTCGCAAGATGCTTTTCATAGCTGATGATGTTGATGTTATGTTGATAGAAAAACGGCGATTGTTTCGCCACTGCGCAATAATTACAACTTTTTAGAAATAAAAAAAAGCGGTAACCTTGCAAAACACATTTGGTATCTATCAACAACCAACTTCTTATCTCTAACACTATGCTGAGACTCATCGCACTATCTTTTTCGCTTCTCTTTTTCTTTGCTTGTAACACCTCAACACCACAAAAGCCATCAAAGCCAACACAATTCACGCCTGCACTCTTCGATACCTCGTCGCTACAAAACGGCGGCGTGAAAATGATTACGATTGACGGTAAGTATAAAGTGTGGACGAAAAAAATCGGTCAAGGCGATATTAAACTCTTGCTCCTGCACGGCGGACCTGCTATGACGCACGAATACTTCGAGTGCTTCGAAAGCATTTCCAAAGACGCAGGCATCGAGATTTACCTCTACGACCAACTCGGCTCGTATTACTCCGACCAACCCAATGACGACAACCTCTGGACAACCGAACGCTTCGTCGAAGAAGTCGAGCAAGTCCGACAAGCCTTAGGCTTGAACAAAGATAATTTCTACCTCTTGGGGCACTCGTGGGGCGGCATTTTAGCG
>CALGMC010000230.1 GCA_937959145.1 uncultured Chlorobiales bacterium | reverse complement strand
ATTGCCCGAAATTGGACCAACCCTTGCCGATAGGCTCGTGCGGTTTCGTAAATTCAAAGGCGGAAAATTGAAAAGGATAGAAGAACTCTTGGAAGTGAAGGGCATCACGCCTGAACGCCTCGAGAAACTCAAAGAATACTTAGAGGTGCAGTAGCAAAAAGTGCAATCCACGCAGAAACTTTCACGCACAAGCTTTACAAAAAAGCCAACAACCAAACGGACATGACGCATCTTTCGCTCTTGATTGAATCGGACCGAGTGATTCTCGTTCAACTCACGCCGTCGGCAAGCGGGTTTGCGGTTTCAAAAGTTGAAACCATCGGCTCAAAAACCAACATCTACCAAAACATTTTGGACAAAGGCGACCCCAAGCAACTAACCGACCATTCAAAAATCATTGCAGAAAAATTAAGTGCGTATTCCGAAATCGATATTTCTGTGTGTTTGAATTTGACCGGCATCAAAAGTGTAATGGCAAAGTTGAATCGTCATCTGAGTGAGGAAGAGTTCGAGGAAGAGTGCCAACGCGAGGCGGAAATCTTTTTAATTGAATCTGACGAGTATGAAATTGAAGCGGTCAAACTCGCCGACGAGCCGAATGCGCCATTTGAAAAGTATCAACTTTTTTTTGTGCCAAAGCGATTTTTAACGCGCTTGCAAATGCTTCTTTTGCCGTCGGGAAAAAACATTGCTATGGTTGAACTCTCGCATATTGCGGTGCAATCGCTGTATGAAGCAAAGTCGCAACTTGCCATATTAGAACTCGCCAAGGATTACCTTGCGATTTCAAAACTCACCAACGGCGTGCCGACAATGTTTCACCATTGGACGCTTGAAGCCGAAACGGACATCGCTTACTTTGCCACGAATGAACTTAAAGCGTTGGGCGGAAAAAGCCCCGTTAGCGTTTTTGGGAGTCTGACGAACGAAAGCATTCTTAGATTTATTCAAGAGGCAACGGGGCTTGCGGTGCAAATAGCGTCGCTTCCTAGCGGGCTCATCATTCAAAATGAGTGGGTAAAAGAACTGCCATTGATTCTGCCACTCATCGGTTGCGCGATGAAAGCCGCTGAGGTTGCGGAATGAACCTATAACGGAAAACGCTAACAAGAAAACTCAAAAGATTAAATGAGCCATCGAGACAATGCCAAACTTTGCCATTATTTCAGAGACATCTCAATCTGCCGCGCTTATTCAACATGCCATTTCTACACAAACCTTCAAATCCTCACGGTTTTCGCGTGGCGCGTTGGAGCAAATTTCAAGCGATACCGACGCGATATACTTTGAAGTTGCCCGTCCAAGCGACATCGACGAGATTGAACTGCTCGAGCATCGATTTTATCTCACACCGATTATCGCCTTTCTCAAAGACGCCAAAACGACGCTCGTCGTGAAAGCCTTTCGCGCGGGCGCAAGCGATGTGGTGAATTTGTCGGGAGAAGTCGGGCAAGATTTCATTGAGGTTGTCAATTCAATTTATCGTGCGGTGCGAAAGCGTCAATCGCTTTTAGCAATGCATCAAATTTCGCAAAACATTTATGCGCTTGCACAGTTGGAAGAAGCGCAAGCGTCGCCAGAAGTTTCTGCCAATCGCTTTATTCAACAGATGGAGCAAGCGGTGGTGGTGTTAGACAAATCATTGCAAATTGTCTCGCTGAATGCGTCGGCGGAAAAAATCATCGGAGAAGACGAAGGCTACTTGCGCGGTAAGCGCATTTCGCTGTTTTTGAACATTCCCGAAGTGCAGTTGCATTATGTTTTGGAAGGGCATAGTTACAGAGGCGAAATTTTCTTTCGCAACGACCCGCACCCGGTTACGCTTGGATATTCGCTCTCGGCGCGAATTGACGAGACAGGGAAACCCTGCGGCGCGATTTTGCTCTTCAAAGACATCACGCGCGAAAAACAGCGCAGACAAGCCGAGGAAAAAGCAGAGAAAATGCAAACACTCGGCGAAATAGCGGCGGCGATTTCTCACGAAGTTAAAAATCCGCTTGCGGGCATTAAGTCTATGGTTCAAGCCGTCTTATTTGACATTCCGCCCGATTCTGAAACCTATCAATACATTCGCCGCATCGGCGCAGAGGTCGACCGCATCAACAAGTTCATTGAAGAAACTTTCGCGTTTGCGCGACATCGCAAGCCGAAAATCGTGCGCGTGAGCATCGCCGAAATCGTTCACTCCGTCGCACAACTTTTGGCGCAAAACTTCAAAGCCAATAACATTGAATTGAACATCAATCTTCCGTCCGAACTTGCGCCCATCAGAGCCGACGCCGACCAAATCCGACAAGTCATTCTGAACATCATGCTCAATGCCATTGAAGCCCTCACTCAGCAACCGAACGCGAAAGAAAAACATAAGCGGCTCGATGTTTCCGCCAAACAAATCATTTATTTCATCGATGGCGAGCCGCAACCGTTCGTCGAGCTAACATTTCAAGACAATGGCACAGGCATTCCCGATGCCATTCTTGCGAAAATCTTTGACCCCTTTTTCACCACAAAGCCCAACGGCACAGGGCTTGGTTTGGCGATATGCTTCAAAATTGTCGGGGAGCATCAAGGCAGGATTGACATTTCAAATGCGGCGGAAGGCGGCGCAATCGTTACCGTCAAACTACCGACATTTGCTCAGCAGACAAATCTCATGGCTTCAACATCTGTCGATTCGCAAAAAACAACTAATCCAGTTTCTCCAACACTTTAACTAACGCTTCGGCGTAAATGCGATGCTCGACTTCAAGCACCTTTGAAGCCAGCGATTCAGGCGTTTCGTCAGGTGCGATTGAAACTTTGCCTTGAATAATAATTTCGCCCTCGTCGTAGTGTTCATCAACGAAGTGAACTGTTGCGCCGCTTTCTTTTTCTTTGGCTTCAATCACGGCGCGATGGACATTCATGCCATACATGCCTTCGCCGCCGAACTTCGGCAAGAGCGCGGGGTGAATGTTGAGAATGCGTTTCGGATAACGCTCGACAACTGCCTTCGGCACGCGCTTCATGTAGCCCGCAAGCAAAATTAAATCGACCTGTCGCTTCTCCAATTCTGAAAGCATGGTTTGAACAAAAGCGTCTTCATTCGGAACCGTTTTGCTCGATAAATGCACAGCGTCAATTCCGTTTTCACGCGCAAATTGCATCGCGCCACATTGCGAGTTGTTCGAGAGGCACATCACAATTTGGCAGGGAAGGGGTCTTTCTTGAATGTGTTTGTGAAGGGCTTTGAAGTTTGAGCCGCCGCCTGAACAAAACACGGCGAG
>CALGMC010000229.1 GCA_937959145.1 uncultured Chlorobiales bacterium | reverse complement strand
CGCATGCCGCTCATGACGTGTGGCTTGTATCCAATCTCCATAACTTTGAGCAACTTACCTGACGAGGTGAGAATCTCAAAGAGTTCCTGTTTCGTTGCCCTTCCGCCTGAACTGTATGACAGCAAGATGTATTTTGCTTGTGTTTCTTCCACCAACTTTTTAATTGCCTGAATCGCAATGAATTTTCCTGATTCATCTCTTCGGAATTCTTCAAACACGGAGGCGGCAATATCATCTCTTGTATCTTCACGGCGATTAACTCTGCCAAATACTTTTGGTTTATCATTCTTTATGACACTCGTCCAAATATGGTAGTATGAGGCATATCGAACACGACTCGGGGGCATTTTGTCGTTGTTCGAGCCATATGGTGGGTCAAAGTAAGCAAGGTCGAGTTCTCGATTTCTAACGACTTCAAAAATGTCGCGCTTCAATACCTCATGTTGTCCTTTGCTGATGAAAAGCATCGGGACTTTGAGACATAAGTCTTGATAAGAACGTTCCGACCAATCGGAAAGGTAAGAAAGGTAAGAAACATAGTGTCCCAGCGTGTTATCAACGGCATCGAGTGCTAAAATTAAACTTGTGAGCACCACGGCTCTTTCAATTTCGTTCAAGTTCAAGCGGTCAATTTCATCACGAATGGCATCGCACTTTCTTGTGTTCTTGCGTTGAAATGGCTTCTTCGTGTCTTTACCTGGCTCGCCGCCATAGTGTTCTGTAAACCATCCGTCATAACCTTGTAGCGCGTTGAGATGTTCAATGAGCGGCTTGTAACGCTCTCTCGGATAACGATTCAAGAGATAACATTTGCAAATACTTCCGACCAATCAGCAATGTCGTTAGCAATTACATTAAACCCCAATTTTGCAAACGCTTGACTGACACGCGTTGTGCCACTAAAACCATCTAAAACTGTTCGGATATTCAAATCCGAAATCATGTCTAAAATGTGCGGAATCAATTTCAATTTTGACCCTGCATATTTTATGCCCTCCGTTTCAGGCACAATCCACTTGGGACGACTAAATAAATCTTCTTGAATCAGTTTCATTGGTCCTTCAACCGTTCTATATCTTCTTGTAGCACATTCACAGCTGCTCTATGTCCCTGTTCTGAAGCATTGAGCGCGAGCTCAAAAAGCCTTACGAGTGTGTGATTTTCCGAGTAATCAATCCACCCATTCGTCAGCGACTCGAAGTAATCTTCGGCTCTTTTCGTATGTGTCTATAATCCTCGTTGAAGTGCATTTGCAGTCTTACCACCGTAGCGCACCTCACCGATATACCCATCATTTTCATCTAAAAAACATACACAGGATGTTTCCTTCCGCGTCCTTCTTTTTCCAGTTTGATTTTTCTCGTTGTCTGTTTTGCTCGTTCTTGGTCAAACACCATGATGTTGCACTTCTTCTGCTTCTCGTCATAAATCAGCGGCATGACGTTCAACTTTCCAAATTCTGAAAACGCTTCATGCTCAAAAATCTTCTTTACCTTTTCGCGGTCCTCGATTTTTGTTTCTACGACTTCTTCCAAAAGTGGGAACATTTTGGAATTTTTGTCGGTCGAGAGTTGCAACGGACCATCTCCATATGCTTTTAGACTGAGCGGGAATTCTTCCTTTGTCATTTCGCTGATGATTACAATATCTTCCTCGTGTGCTTTTGCTCTATAACGCTCCTTTCCTACGTGCTGACTTTTATAGTCATACATAAATTGGTTGATGAACTCTGCTATTCCAATTTCTGCTAAATCACCATGCGTTTTGTTTCCAATAAGCCTCATCGTGAAAATGTTCGTGAGTGTGGTTGCAATAAGGTTTGGTTTTTTTCTGATGAGCAGTTTGAATCGTTTTTGAAATTCTTTGTAAGGTGTTGTTTCCATGCTTTCACCCCTGAAACGCCGCGAAGGCGGGATAATTATATCGCAAGGTGTTGTCAATTTGTCCGCGCTCGGCTTTGAGCCGTGCCAATGAGGCAATCATGGCGGCGTTGTCGGTTGAATAAATTGGCTTTGGAATGTGAAGTGCAAATCCTTTTTCGGCACAGGCGCGCTCGAATTTTCGGCGCAGTTCGGAATTGGCACTCACGCCGCCTGCAACGCTGATGGTCTCTATGCCGTATTTCTGCACGGCTTGAATGGTCTTTGTAACCAAGACTGATGTAATGGCTTCTTGAATCGAGGCGCAAATGTCGGCAAGATGCGTTTGAATAAAGTTGTCGGTTTGATTTGAAAGATACGTTTGAACCGATGTTTTCAACCCTGAAAAACTGAAATCGAAATTTTCGTCGTAGCCTTTGGTGAGGGCTTGCGGGAACTTGTGGAAATTTGGGTCGCCTTGTTTGGCGAGTTTGTCGATGGCTGGTCCGGCGGGGTAAGGCAGTCCGAGCATTTTGCCGGTTTTGTCGTAGGCTTCGCCGGCGGCGTCGTCGATGGTGCGTCCGATGATGGTGTAGCTTAAGTCTTCACGAACGATTGCCAGCAGGGTATGTCCGCCCGACACTGTGAGCGAGAGAAAGGGAAACGATGGATACGGCTCTTCAATGAAGGTTGAGAAGATATGCGCTTCAATGTGATTGATGGGCACGAACGGCTTTTGAAGGGCGAAGGCAAAGGCTTCGGCGAAGTTGAGTCCCACCAGCACGGCACCGATAAGTCCCGGTCCCACAGTTGCGGCAACGATATCGAGGTCAGATTTTTTTATATTCGCCTCTTCTAATGCGCGTTGCACCACCGAGACGATAAGCCGCTCGTGCTCACGCGAGGCAATTTCAGGCACCACACCGCCAAAGTCGCGATGCGCAAGGTGCGACGAAATGATGTTGGACGCCACCGTGTTGCCTTTAAGCACCGCCGCTGATGTGTCGTCGCAACTGGATTCAATACCGAGAATGTTCATTTTAATTTTGGCTTAATATGTCGTCAGACAATCAAAATAAGAAAGGCGCACAGCCCGTTCCGAAGTTTTCCCGAATTCTTTTGTTTTTATTGGGAATGAACCTTGCGATTCTTTTTGCACCACGTATTGGAATTATTCACGATGTTGTAAAAGTCGATACATTTCTTTCGCTTCTCTTGACTATCGGTGGAATTGCCTTGCTGATTTGGGCGTTCAGCACGATGTATTATGTTCCCGGTCAAGAAGATAAAAAACGATGAGTCGCTTTGCGACAACTCAATGTGCCAACCATCATTTTAACCATCATCAATGCTCGATACATTCAACATCGAAGAACTCAATGCGCGCATTCGCGCTGAATCTGCTTTCATTGAAAAAATCCGAACCGAAGTCGCCAAAGTTGTGGTCGGTCAGCCCTATGTGGTCGATCGGCTCTTGATTGGACTGCTTGCCAACGGACACATTTTGCTTGAAGGCGTGCCCGGACTGGCAAAAACGCTCACGGTCAGTTCGCTTGCCAAAGCCCTCAATCTCAAATTTCAGCGTATTCAATTTACGCCTGACCTTCTGCCCGCCGACCTTTTAGGAACGATGATTTACAACCAAAAGACGATGGAATTTACAACGAAGAAAGGTCCGATTTTCGCTAACATTATTCTTGCCGATGAAATTAACCGCTCGCCCGCCAAAGTGCAATCCGCTTTGCTCGAGGCGATGGCAGAAAAACAAGTAACGATTGGCGACCAAACCTACAAACTCGATAATCCTTTTTTGGTTTTAGCCACGCAAAACCCCGTCGAGCAAGAAGGCACTTATCCCTTGCCCGAAGCGCAAGTCGACCGCTTTATGATGAAACTCAAAGTTGGCTATCCTTCGCCCGAAGAGGAGTTAGAAATTATGCGCCGACAAGCCCGCACCGACAAGAGCGACCCGATTCAGCCGTGCGTTACGCTCGAGGAAATTTTGCGTGCGCGCAAAGTCGTCAATGATGTGTATTTAGACCCGAAAGTCGAGAAGTATATTGTCGATATCGTTTTTGCCACACGCGAGCCGCTCAACTACGGTTTGAACGAACTGCGCAACTTCATTGCCTACGGTGCTTCGCCGCGCGCCACCATCAATCTCAACCTTGCCGCACGCGCCAATGCGTTTCTCAACCGACGCGGCTACACCACGCCCGAAGACGTTAAAACCATTGCTTACGACGTGCTCCGACATCGCATCATTCCGACCTACGAAGCCGAAGCCGAAAACATCACGCCCGAAGATATTGTGCGCAAAGTCTTGAATGCGGTCAATGTGCCATAAAACTCTGCTTTAATCAAATTGAACACATGAAGAAACCTGCTTCAAAAAAATCGCCTCGTATCAAGCGTTGGCTTAAACAAGCTGAACTTACGCGCCAAAAAGGCGAGCAACTTTATCATCAACGCTTCAAACAGCATTTAGAGCCAATGCATCATGGCAAAATTGTTTGTATTAACTGCGAAGCAGAAGACTTCATTATGGGCAACACGGTTTTAGATGCTCTTAAAAAAGCTGAAGACAAATATCCTAATGCGTTTTTTCACATTCGCCGTGTTGGATTTCCCGCAGTGTATTCCCTTAATGGCGTTTATGACTTCGAGAAGGTATGACTCGCTCGCTCTCTGGTCGTGTTGTAGCTAATACACTCGCGCCTATCTTGAAATTGAAGTTTTTGTCTTTCAAAAAGTCTCTTGACTTTGAAATTGATACTGGATTTAGCGGGAGTTTGCTACTGCCGATTGAATATGCCGAATACCTCTCTGATGCTCCAAAAGGCACTGAATTTTTTCAGCAGGCTAACGGCGAAGTCATCGGTGGTCTTGTTGGGACAGCAACCGTTATGTGGTTTCAACAGCCGAAACTTGTCGATGTTTGCTTTGCCGAGACAAATGTCTTTCTTTTGGGAAGAAAATTGCTTAGGCATACTTGTCTCTCTATTGACTTTAACCGCAGAACACTCAAACTTTCGCGCTCATGTCGAAGCCAGACCTCAAAGAAATTTTCAAGAAAATCCGCCAATTAGAAATTCGCACGCGCGGTGTAGTCAATAACATTTTCGGCGGCGAGTATCACTCGGCGTTCAAAGGCAAGGGCATGGAGTTTGCCGAAGTGCGCGAGTATCAATACGGCGATGATGTGCGCGCCATTGATTGGAATGTAACCTCGCGTAAAGACGATGTGTTTATCAAAGTTTTTGAAGAAGAGCGCGAACAAATCTTGATGATTCTCTTCGACGGCTCGGGTTCAGGTGCTTTCGGAACGCATAAACAGTTTAAGCGCGACTACGCCGCCGAAATCTGCGCGACGCTTGCCTTCAGCGCGACGAAAAACAACGACAAAGTCGGACTGATTATCTTCACTGATGAAGTCGAGCTCTTCATTCCGCCGCGCAAAGGCAGAACGCACGTGCTTCGCATCTTGCGAGAAATTTTCTACTTCGAGCCAAAAAGCAAAGGCACGAACATCGCCGCCGCCGTTGAATTTGCCTCACGCATTTTGAAGCGCAAAGCGATTGTTTTTCTCGTGAGCGACTTGATGGATTCCAACTACGAAAAGCCTCTACGCATGATGAATCAGCGGCACGATTTTGTCGTCATTCAAATCACCGATAAATCCGAATTCGAGTTGCCTGCCGTCGGCTTGTTGGAATTGGAAGATGCGGAAACCGGTGAGCATTTTATCGCCGATACCTTCGACGAGCAATTCCGCTTCAACTATACCAAGCGTATGGAAGAACTTCAACAGCGACGCAAAACCTCGCTTCAAAAGTTGCAAATCGACATGGTGAGCGTCTCGACCGATGAATCCTACATTCGTCCGCTCGCCTCTTTTTTCAAACAACGCGAACTTCGTCGATAACCTTGAAACGCATGAATCGATTAGCACTGATTTTTCTTATCGCATGTTCATTACTTCTCACCCCCGTTGCAATCGTTGCACAACAAGCCAAAGCCTCCGTTGAAATCACGCCCGACACATGCCTCATTGGCGACAATGTGTTTTACTTGCTTTCCATCACGCACTACGAAACGCAACTCTTCTCACTTCCTTCCGACACCGATGAAGTCGCCTTCTATCCGTTTGAAATTCGCTCCCGAAAAAAACTCTTCGAAGAAGAGCGCGATGGCTTCACTACCGAACGATGGCAATACACGCTCACAATTTTCGACACAGGTGCGCAAATCATTCCGCCGCTCGACTTGCGCTATGTTCAAATTGGCAAATCTGACTCATCGGAAACCGTTTTGAAATTAGACTCCAAGACGATTTATGTGCGCTCCGTGCTCGACACCACAGTCAAAGACATTGCCGACATCAAGCCGCTTCAATCGCTTCCATTGCCCGCGTGGGTTTATGTTGTCAGTGCTGTGGTTCTTCTGCTCCTCATCGGCGGAGGCTATTGGCTCTTCAAACTTTGGCAGAAACATCGCCAAGCCGAAAAGCCCAAACCCGTTGTGCCTGAAAAGCCGCCGTATCAAATCGCCCTTGAAAAACTTGCCGCGCTCGACGCCTATCCGCTCGACTCGCAAGATGATTTCAAAAAATTTTATAGCGACCTTTCCGACATTTTGCGCGAATTTATCGAGCGGTATTATCGCGTTCCCGCTTTGGAACAAATCACGTCCGAAATTCTCTATTCGCTTCGCACGAAATTGAGTTCAGAACAGATTGAACGCTATCGACAAGTGTTTGAACGCGCCGACCTTGTCAAGTTCGCCAAGTTTTATCCGAGTAAAATTGAAGCGCGAGAAAGTTTAAGTCTTTCAAAGGCGATTATTGAAGACGCCACGCCAAAACTTGAACCATCAGCAACGGCATCTAAACTCTAACTTCCTAAACCCAACACCCGTTTGTGTTTGAACTGTTTTCAAAATCAAATTTCGCTTTTCAGGACAAAGCCTTCTTGTGGCTCTTACTTTTGATTCCGCTCTTGATTGCGCATTACCTTTGGCGCGAAAAGCAGGGGAAGCGTGCCGCACTTGTCTTTTCCGATGTTCGGCAAGCCGTCAAAGCGCGTCAGGGCTGGCTGAAAGAGTTTCGGCATCTGGTTTTTGCGTTCAGAATGATTGCGCTCGCGCTTCTTATTTTGGCACTTGCGCGTCCTGTCTTGGAAAATCAAAAGCAGAACATTTATTCGGAAGGCATTGACATTATTTTAGCGATGGACTTATCGGGTTCGATGCTTGCCGAAGATTTCGAGCCGAAAAACCGAATGGAAGCGGCAAAAGAAGTTGCGCAAGATTTCGTGCGCAAGCGCATCAGCGATAGAATCGGGTTGGTGGTGTTTGCAGGAAAAAGTTTTACGCAGTGTCCGCTCACGCTCGATTATCCTTTGCTACTTTCCATGCTTGGTGCGCTTCGGGCTGGCTCGTTACAGGAAGACGGCACGGCGATTGGTATGGCGATTGCAACATCGGTTAATCGCTTGCGCACCTCGACGGCGAAAAGCCGCGTCATTGTGCTTCTGACCGACGGACAAAACAACGCGGGCGAAATTGAACCCGTTACCGCAGCCGAACTTGCGGCGGCTCTTGGCATTAAAATCTACACCGTTGGTGCAGGCACACAAGGCTACGCCAATTATCCCATCGTCGACCCGATTTTCGGCAAGCGTTACATTCGCCAAAAGGTCGATGTCGACGACGCCACGCTTCAACGCATCGCCGATATTACTGGCGGCAAATACTTCCGCGCCACCGACTACGAAAGCCTCAAAACCATTTACAACGAAATCGACTTACTTGAAAAAACAAAAATCGAGACCGAAACCTACACTGAATACAAAGAAGAATTTTTAATCTTTCTCCTGCCCGCATTGCTCTTGCTTGGCTTGGAGTGGCTATTGGCAAACACACGATTCAGAAAAATTCCTTAACACAATGCTGAACATTTTTAAGAAGAAACGCCCGCCCGTTTGGTCGTTCCAAAAAGAAGGCACGATTTGGCTTTCGCAGTTTTTAGAGAATGGCAATTTAATTGTAGAACATCGCACAGGCGCGCGTC
Source organism: uncultured Chlorobiales bacterium (assembly GCA_937959145.1). Classification (GTDB taxonomy): domain Bacteria; phylum Bacteroidota; class Chlorobiia; order Chlorobiales; family Thermochlorobacteraceae; genus JANWWM01. The sequence continues at coordinate 794 of CALGMC010000229.1, read as the reverse complement.
GCGCGGTGCTCAATGAACGCAAGGTGAAATTTCTTTCGCTCGATGCAAATACAGGAACGACACTTTGGGACGATTTCATGCTCACTGACGAACAGGGAAATGAAATTGGCGAAGGCTGGTGGGTAGGGTTGGAACTCGTTCATAAAAATTTATTCTACTTGCACGGCTATGTTGCGCCGCGCATTCCCGAGCATCGCGGCTTGTGGGCGTTTGATGCCCATTCCGCAAAACTTGTGTGGAAAGATGAATCCGTTAGTTTTGTTGCGCACGCCGACGATGAACTGCTCGTTTATCGTCCTGCTGATAGCGAGAGTTTCGCCGAGCGCAATTACTTCATTCTCAACGCTTTGACGGGCGAAAAATTGCGCGATGTTTCTACCACAGAAGCCGATGCGTTTCGCGATAAGTCGCAAGATTTCGCTACGGCGCAAGGCGTTACGCTTCCGACACGGCACAACAATTTTTCCCCCGACTTTGAACGCATGAAATCGCTTGCCGAAAAACGCACGTCCGCAAAAAATGTGATTGCAGGATACGACTGCATTGAACTCGATTCTGTTACCCTTCTCGGCTATCACGAACAAACCGATAAAATGGTCTTAACGCAAAACGGCTCACCTATCAAAGCCCTTACCTACACGCTCTTCGTGCTTGAAGAGGGCAACATGATTCATCGCGACACGCTCGGCGAAGCGATGAGCGGCTTATTGACCGATGGTTTCTTCGTGCGCGGCAATCGACTTTATTACACCAAAAATCAAGATACGCTCGTCGCCTTCGACCTTTCAGCGTAA
>CALGMC010000228.1 GCA_937959145.1 uncultured Chlorobiales bacterium | reverse complement strand
CTCTTCCTTGACGACAATCTTGAACTCTTCTTCCGAATTGATGATTTTGAAATCGTCGCGCATGTCTTTGATGAAGAGTTGAATGCCGTCAAAGGTGAGCGCGTCGGCATTATCAGCAAAGAGTGCGTCAGGATTGGACTTCACCAATTCACCGACTTGCGCTTTGAGTTCCTCAAAAAATTTTGGATTAACGGCAAGCGCAACAACAAGTTTTTGGTTGACGGTGTCAAAATATGCTTCAACCTTTTGCTCCTGAGTGAGCGATTCGGAGAGATTAATGTTTAGCTTTTGCATAATGAATTGTGGTTTGGTTTCATTAAAGCAGATGCAAAATAGTGTTTTTAAGAAGGATTCGTGAAACCTGTCAGAAAAGGTTTTTTCTTACCTTTGCGTTTCACACTCAATTCATCACTTCTTGTGGCGACAACAACAAAAACACAAAAAAAATCCAACAAGAGTGCTCAAAAGCAACAAAGCCCCTCGTTTCTTGCCTCTGAATGGCTGGTTGAGCGAGCAGGCGATTGGCGCGTGGCATTAGCCCTATCGGCAATTTACACCGTGATATTGCTGATAGCCGCACATGTTTATCACCGCGTTGGCGACTACGGCGTCGAGACTGATTTCTTTTGGAGCTACGCTCCTGATGCGCGTATGATTCAAGCCATTCTCAAAGGTGAAGGCGGCGCATTTCCGATTGACGGCTTTCGCGGTCCGATGTATGCACTTGTCTTATCGATTGTGGCGTTCATCGTTCAAGACTTCTTCGCCGCTGGTGTCATCTTCGGAGTCCTTTGTGCAGGCGCGACACTTTTCCTCACGCACCAACTCGTGCTGAAATTCTTCGGCAAAGTTGAAGCTCTTTTTGTGCTATTGATACTTGCCACAAACAGCATTTTTATTCAATACAGTTACTCGGCAGGCACCGATATGTTCTTTAACCTTGTCGCAACGCTTGCCATTTATGCGTTTCTGAACGTGCTGAACGGCGAGGGATTTCGTTGGCTCATCGTTGCAAGTGTAGTATCGGGCGTGGCGTTGCTTACACGGCAAAATTCGTTTTTTTTAATTGCAGGATTTCTGCTCTCTCTCTTTGTGCTTAATCCGTCAAAGCAAACGCTCAAAGCACAAGTGATTTCCGCGCTCACGCTTGTTGGAATTGTCTTTGCCCTTTACGCGCCTTACGGCTTTTACACCTTGCAAGAAAAAGGCAAATTTTTTTACAGTTTGAATTATCTCAACATCGCCAAAGATTTGTTCGGACGCGAGACGAATTGGGACTCATTTTGGTATGGCAAATCGCAGTCGTTCAATTCGATTGTTGATGTCATTCTTGCCGACCCCGTCAAGTTCTCCACCAATACGCTTGCTAATATCCCCTCGCACTTCATTGGCGACATGGGCGAACTCTTATCGTGGTTCTTGGGCGTGTTTGTGATGGGCGGCATTGTGGCGGTGGGCGTTCAGCGCACCCTCACGCGCGTTCAACTTGCATATTTCATTTTTGCCTTGATGCACTTCGGCGTGCTCTTGCTGACCTTTTACGGTGCGCGTTTCTCGCTCAATTTAATTGCGCCGTATGCCGTTCTTGCCATGCTCTTCTTCAAGTGGGACGCCGTGCCGAAACTCGTGCATTACGCACTCCCAATCGCGCTCGCCATCGTGCTATTTCAAAGTGTGCAATTTCACCGCAAAAATATCGACTCCGGTCCGCAAGAAATGCTCGCACTTCGCGAGAAGTTTTTTGAGATTACAGGTCGCAATCCGAACATACACTACAGCGAAATCGTCATCACCCGCAAGCCACACATCGCCTACTACTTGAATTTGGAGATGGGCGGATTCCCAATGGCTGAAACCTACGACGAACTAATCGCCGAAGCGCGAAAACTTGGCGCGTCGTATCTTTTTTACAGTTACTTCGAGGCGAATCTTCGTCCGCAATTTCGGTTTCTGTTCAATATCAAAGAAGCACCGCCTGAATTAGAGCCAATCATGACGCTCACGAACCCGCCTGCGGTGCTGTATCGCATTAAGCCTGATACAACGAAATAAAAAAGCGTCCCGCCGTTTCCAGCAAGGACGCTTTCACCTAAGAGACAACAAAGAACAATAGCCAGCGAGAAAAAAGACTCTTTAATGAGTAGTGAGTAGTGAGTAGTGAGTAATGAGTAATGATGAACGAGAGTCAAGCCGTTCTTCATTCTTCACTTTTCATTCTTCATTAACTCCGCTGTCATTCTGAGCGAAGCGAAGAATCCACAATCCGTGCAAACCGGCGCAATCTGTTCAAGCCGTGTTTCAATCTTTCACTCTTAACTTTTAACTGACTTGGATTCCTCACTGCGTTCGGAATGACAGACTAATGAGGAATGAGTAACGAGGAATGAGGAACGAGTAACGAGTAATGAGTAGTGCGTAATGATGAACGAGAGGCAAGCCGTTCTTCATTCTTCACTTTTCATTCTTCATTAACTCGGCTGTCATTCTGAGCGAAGCGAAGAATCCACAATCCGTGCAAACCTGCGCAATCTGTTCAATCCGTGTTCCAATCTTTCACTCTTCACTCTTCATTATTTGTGGATTCCTCACTGCGTTCGGAATGACAGACTAATGAG
>CALGMC010000227.1 GCA_937959145.1 uncultured Chlorobiales bacterium | reverse complement strand
TCCGTTTTGCGTGAAGGTTAAAATGCTTCCTGCTTGAATCGTCAATCTATCGTTGGGCGCGATGATAACGGAATCCAAAACGGAATAATTCGGGAAAGTGCCTGTAACGGTGCCGTTGGAATTAGCGACGAGGTCGTTCATCGTCCAATCAACGCCGGTGTTTGGCGTGGTGTAGGTCGTGGCGAAAGCAGGAGACGAGAAAAGCAAGAGAAAAAGCGTTAAGCGTAACGACATGTGAAAAAATGTTAAAGTTGAGATGTTGAAGCCAATGGCGGATAGATTTTTTTCAATGATTCAGGAGCAAAGGTAAAGATTCTTTCGCGTTTGAAATTCGTATTTTGCACAATCAACTTCAATTCATAAAACAACGATGAAACCAGAACTTCTCGAAACATTTGAAAATAAATTTCCTGAACGCGATTACACGATTGAAATCGTTAATCCTGAATTTACATCGGTCTGTCCGAAAACAGGCTTACCTGACTTCGGCACAGTTACCGTGAAATATGTTCCCGACAAAGTTTGCGTCGAACTCAAATCGCTCAAATACTATTTTTTGGAATTTCGAAACGCAGGCATTTTTTATGAAAATGTAACGAATACCATTCTCGACCATTTGATTGAAAAACTCAAACCGCGCGAAATTATGGTAAAGACGGAGTGGAAAGCGCGCGGCGGAATTACGGAGACCGTAACGGCAGAATATCGGGGCAAATCGCAGAAAACGCGCGTCGGATTTACCGTGCAGGAGTGAGGCAAAAATGTGATAATAAAAAAGCCCGATTTCGTCGGGCTTTCTTTTTTGGAATCCATTTCGGAAGTCGTCTTAATAGAGCTTATTGCCGGAGCGAATAAACGCAGTGATTTGGTCGACTTCTGCATCAGAAATTGCTTTTGAGCGGTCTTGTTTGGCAAGGCGTTGCATCCAAACCACTAGTTCTCTGGTTTTATCTTCCGAGCGCATCCATTTTTGCTTCATTTTTCCCGCGTTAGCAGAGAGCGAGTGGCAACCTGAACACTTTTTCTTATACACGGCTTCGTATTGTGCGGGGTCGCCACTAACCGCGACAACGGCGGCGGCAGGCGCGGCGGGTTCAGGTGTTGCGGGTGCTTCGGCAGCAGGTGCTTCAACTTTGGCGACAGGCGGCGCAGGTGCAGGCGCAACAGAGGCTTCTTTTGAGGCTTTTGCTTCTTCGCGCTTGCGCAGCTCATTGACAAAGTGATTGATGATTTTGAACATATCCGCATCATCAATTTTCACGGCTTCGCCATTCTTGTTCTTTACATTGAGGAACTTGGCAGGCACGACTTCATAGATTTTTGACGAAGAGGTATAAAGACCTTCATCAAACTTGGCGAGTTCGTCAGGCAGATTATACTTTTGCATGACGAGGTCGAACTCGCTCTTAGCACCTTCACCGCTCACTACGCTTGCCGCAGTCGGAGCCACAACCGCCGCAGGTTCAGATGCTTCTGCACCGAAGTTCTCAAACTGCTTGACCGTGCGCGGTGCAGGTGGCTGTCCTGCGACAGTTTGCGTCCGATTGCCCGATGAAGCCACAATTCCAATCCACGCAAAAAAGACAGACGCCATTCCAACCAAGATGATTTGCAAAAACCACCCCGAATTGTATTGCGCCACGAATTTGCCTGCAACCCAGAGAATCAAGCTCGCCGTTAGGAAAAGTGCGACATAGCGAATGAACGTATATCCGACTTTTGAAATCTGAACGCCCAGCACAGCCCCTGAGCCCGCATAGACGATGAAAAGCACAAGCACCCCAAGAATGACGGCACCTGCAAGCTTCAAAGATGAGTTATTCATAGCGTTAAAGAGTTTAAGGTTTGTTTGAACTGAACTTCTAAAACTGCAAGAACTGCTATACTGCGATTGCGTGAAAACAGTAGAGTTTCAAAAGAACAACCAGACCACAAACGCTACTGAAACCACTACAATTTAGTAGAAAGTTCATTGTCATTTCAAGTTTCTATTAAAGAAATCGTCGTCAATTTGCACGAAATTCAAACGCCAAACTGCAAGATGATAACTTCAAAAACAGCCGAAGCGGCTATTCACCCTGAAAGTGTCAAAAGTGTTAGCTAAATCACAATCAGGTTATGAGTTCGGGCGTATTTTTTATTCACAATTTTCTTACCTTACTCAACAACAAATTCGCATTGAATATTTAACAAATGAAGCCACCGCCGACCGACCTTAAACGAACTTCGTCTGCGCCAATCACACCGGAAATGATTGCTCTTGAAGCCCTTGACGCCCGCGCTCAAAAGAAAGCGCACAGCAGTTGGTTTATTTTCAATCCTGCCGCCAATAAAGGCAAAGCCAAAACACACCTCAAATGGTTGGAAAACACATTGCTTGCTGAACACAAAGAAGGAATTATTCAACTAACGAATCAATCGGGCGATGCGGTGCTTTTTTCAGAATCAGCAAAAGTGAAATCTGAAATCATTGTCGCATGTGGCGGCGACGGCACGGTCAATGAAGTGGCGCAGTCGCTTGTCGGAACAGAAACACAACTTGCTGTTCTGCCGATGGGTTCGGGCAACGACTTCTTCAAAAAC
>CALGMC010000226.1 GCA_937959145.1 uncultured Chlorobiales bacterium | reverse complement strand
AATGTTGGATTGGTTGTTGGAGCAAATCGTGCTGAAGAATTAAGGCGATTGCGTGCGATAGCAGAAGGGTTGTGCTTTTTGATTCCGGGCGTGGGGGCGCAGGGCGGTTCGCTTGAAGATGCCGTTCGATATGGCATAGATGCGCGTCATCAATCCGCGCTTATCAACATTAGTCGAGCGGTGATTTATCCTGACGGCGAGTTTAATTCCGTGAATGCCTTTGAAAAAGCGGTTGCCAAAAGGGCAGAAGAATATGTTGCGGCGATGCGAAATGCGTTAGAGCAATCGGCAGTTTAATTCTGTTAAAAATCGTTTTTTGAAAATCGAAAAAGCCGTATATTTGCGCCCTGTTTTTTGAAACAACAGCACGGCGCGAGAGTGGCGAAATTGGCAGACGCGCGGGTCTTAGAAGCCCGTGCCGCAAGGCGTGTGGGTTCAAGTCCCTCCTCTCGCACACAAAAAGCCGTGCTTGCGCATATCACCGCGCAGTAATCATCTTGCCGGAGTGGCGGAATTGGTAGACGCGCTGGACTCAAAATCCAGTGTCCCTTAAAGACGTGTCGGTTCGAGTCCGACCTTCGGTACAAACAGCAACACAAGGCGACTTCTCAAAGTCGCTTTTGTGTTTTATATCCGCTCTGTTTTATATCTGCTCTAAAAATGCTCCTCTCGACATCAATCGCTTGGTTGCAATCAAAATCTCCTTCGCCATGAGCGTTGCAAACGCCTCCGATTCATTCACACAAGGAATGTAGTGCGCCGTTTTGAAACCTGCTTTTTTCAAGTGCGATTGCGCGTTGCCTTCGGTTTCGCTGTTGTCGGCGAAGTAGCCTGCGGCGAAAAGGTAAGCGTTTTCAATGCCGTTTTTCTTGAACGAAGAAATCGTTTGTGCAAGCGTTGGCTCCGTCCACTTGCCACCGACCTGATGGTTGAGATAAACAGGCTCAATGCGTTCAAACCGATTGCGCGCATCTTGCTCAATCGTTTGTTTCAAGAGACGAAACATCGTTTGATTTTCCGCATAGCCATTGTGGAAAGGAACAGGGTTGCCTTTGGCGTCGGAAATCACCGTGCCGTGAAGGGCAATCATTAAGCCCGTTTTTTCAAGTGGTTGGGAAACATGCGAAAAAATGTGGTCAGCATAAAGAGTCATTAAGGCTTGATTTTTGTAAAGCCCTGTAACGACGCGCAATTTCGCGTAAGCCTTCGCACCGAGTTCTTTCAAAGCAAAGCGACAAACTGCGCCGCAACTGAACGCCGACTCCATCGGATTCATCACAAGTGCGATAATGCCATCATACTCGTTTTCGGCATGCATGAGGTGATGCAAAACATCGTGCGTGTAAGGCGGCATGGTCTCAAAGGCATTGAAGACACGAAATACAAAATCTTGTGAGTTTGCTTGTTGGAGTTTTTCTTCAATGCGCTTGGTTTGGCTTGCACTAATGCGGTTCATCGGAGAAGCGTAGCCTTCCTTTTTGGACTTTCGTGCTTGAACAACCGCGCCAATCGGCGGAATGAGAAGACGTGCGAGTTTGGGAATCGGCATGATTTCAGAGACGTGCGCGAAAATGTGTTTCATGTTTTCGTAGTATGCCTTCACGCTCGGCACATCAACTTCTCCGTGAGAAGAAACGACGACGGCAATGTTTTTCATGTTCGGCAATGTTCATTTTTGCAAAGTTACAGAAAAGCAACATCAAGCGCAGGGCAGTTCAACAAAGAATGTCGCGCCTTGATTTTTACCGTCTGATTCCGCCCAAACGCGCCCGCTGTGCTTTTCAACAATTTGTTTGACGATATACAAGCCTAAACCGGTGGAACTTTCGCCGCCCGTTGGCTTGGCAGAAAGAGACTGAAATTGAGTGAAGAGTTTTGCTTTATCTTCTTCGTTCAGTCCTTGTCCGTCATCTTGAATAGCAACTCGAAGTAAATCCGATATGCGCTGAAGGCTGACGGTGATTTGCTTATTTGTGGGACTGTATTTAATCGCGTTTGAAATCAAGTTATCGAAGGCTTCGCTCATATAGGCACGGTCGATATGCGCGATGCAGTTCGTTTCAATCTGTGTGGAAAGCGTGAGCGATTTGCGCTGTATCTGCGAGAGATTATGCTCTAAAACAAGTTGCAAAACTTCGCCAACATCAGCACGTTCAGCATTGAGCGAGAGTTGGGTTGCGTCGTAGCGAAGGTTTTTAAGAAGCGAAGAGACAATGTTAAACATACGCTCCGACGAGCGTTTAATGATTTGGCTGTATGAGCGCACCGTTTCTTTGTCATCAATTTTTTCTGCAATCAAATCAGCAAAGCCCATAATGGATTGAAGGGGATTTTTGAGGTCGTGCGCCGCAATGCCTAAAAATTCAGTTTTGAGTTTATTGGCTTCTTCGGCTCGTTCCTTTTGAAGATGAGCCTCGTTGAGCGCGTTGGCAAGCTCGACCGTTTTAAGGCGGAAGAGTTCGGCTTCTTTCTTTTGTAGTTCGCTGTCTTTGCGGGCTTGTTCCGTCTCAAAGCGCACTTGAAGCGTGGCTAATCGCTGTTCTTTTTCTTGATTGAACACCTCTTCTTTCGCGCTGTGAAACTTCTGATGCGATTCAAAGGCTTTCTTGAAGTCGCCTGTTTTGGAGTAGAGCAGAGCGAGCGTTTCATACACCGCGTAGCGTTCTTCTTTCAAACCAACTTCTTCACAGAGCACAAGCGCGTCGTTCAAATGGCGTTCCGCTTCTGAAAACGCTTTGAGGTGAATAAAAACCTTTCCCAATCCAATGAACGAATTGGCAATGCCGTATTTATCGCCGATGCTTTGAAAAAGCGATAGACTTTTGTGGTAGAACTGAAGCGCATTTTCAAATTGGCAAAGTGCTTCGTGAATATGCCCGATGTTGTTGAGCGAATAAGCAATGCCTTGCTTGTCGTTAATGGTGTTTTGAATGATGAAACTTTGTTCATATGCGTCAAGGGCGCGCGTGTAGTCGCCAATTTTTTCATAGACATTCCCCAGATTATTAAATGACTGCGCAATCCCATAAACATCACCGATTTCGCGTTTGAGGTTCAGACTTTGTTCGTGAGCGGAAATCGCATTAGGGAAGTCGGAAAGTTTTTCATAAACCATGCCAATGTTGTTGAGCGAGACGGACATGCCTTTTTTGTCTCCGGCGTTCTCTCGAAGCGTTAGGCTTTCTTGATTGAGTTGAAGCGCGTTGACATAATCGCCAAGACGTTCATAAATCAAAGCGAGATTGGCAAATGCTGATGCGATGCCTGAATCGTCGCCGAGTGAAAGGTAGAGCGAAAGGCTTTCTTGATAGCATTGAAGGGCACGGGCGAAATCGGAAGTAGCGTAAAAAACGTTGCCAAGATTGTTGAGTGCCATGGCTATGCCGTTGGCGTTGTTCAGGTCGCGAAACATCGACAAGCCTTTTTCATAGCAATCAAGCGCGCTTTGATAATCCGTCAAATATCGATAAACGCCTCCAAGTTTGAGATAGCAATCTGCGATGTTAAACGAATCGTTCAGAGAGGTGTAAAGCGATTGTGCCTCTGAAAATTGCTCAATGGCTTTTTGCGAATTGCCATCGAAGCGGTTGCATATCCCAAGCGTGGTGAGCGCGAGGGCTTTTTCATTCGGATATAGCGGGCTTTCACCGATGAGGGTTAAACATATCTCGGCAGTTTCTTTTGCCTTAGCAAGGTTCGTTGCGCGAAAGTCTTTGGCAAGCAAAGCGAGCACGCGAATTTGAGAGGGGTCGTGTAACGAAGTTATTTTTTCAGACGATTGCGCCATTGTTATTAAGGAACGTCTCCACCTGTTGAAGCGCGTAAGATACGAAACCAATGTTCGTCAGAAAGGGCGAGAGAATCGGCGTTTGCGGCATCTTTGAGCCGCTCAAGTTTTCCAGAGCCGAGAATCGGCATCGGCTTTGACGGGTGTTTCATAATCCACGCCAACGCAACCTGTTCAAGACTTCTACCGAGTTCATTTGCGATGCTCAAAATTTCAGAGCGGACGCGCCACGCCTGTTCGCCCTCGCCGAACAAACGCCCGCCCGCAAGCGGCGACCACGCCATTGGCGGCATCGCGCGTTCTTGTGCTTGGTCTAATGTGCCATCATACATCGGCGCAAGATGAAGCACGGA
>CALGMC010000225.1 GCA_937959145.1 uncultured Chlorobiales bacterium | reverse complement strand
ATAAACAAAATGCCGCGTGCGTTGAGCAACTGCACGCCATGCGTTTGTGCCGCTCCCTGAATCCGTGTTCTGTTATCAAAATTCCGTAACTTCGCCGTTCAAATTCAATCCACTTTCAACGATGAAAAACACATTTTTCCTGTTGCTTTTAACGCTTCTTGTTGGCTGTTCGAAGTCAGAACTCTTGCTCAAAGAGGGCGACCTCGCACCCGATTTTACTTTGCTTTCCGATAGTGGCACGCCTATTTCGCTTTCTGCGTTCAAAGGAAAGCCCGTTGTGCTTTACTTTTACCCAAAAGATTTTACGCCTGGTTGCACCAAAGAAGCATGCGCATTTCGCGATGCGTTTTCTGACTTTCAACGTGCAGGCATTGAGGTGCTCGGCGTGAGCGTCGATGATGTTCAATCGCATCAAAAATTTAAGTCAGAGCATCAACTCAATTTCACGTTGCTTTCCGATACCGATAAGAAAGTTTCAACATCTTACGGCGTGCTGAGTGGCTTAGGCTTTTCAAGTCGCATCACGTTTTTGATTGACCGTGAGGGCAAAATCAAACGCATTTTCAAAGAGGTCAATCCCGAAGCGCACGCGGCAGAAGTGCTTGCGATTGCTAAAACTCTTTGAGCCATCACCATGAAAAAAATTCTGCCGACTGACGACGGCAAGTTGATTCTCGCTGACACGCCGTGCCCCGAACTTCGCGACGATGAAATTGAGATTAAAGTCATGGCGATTGGCGTCAATTACGCGGACGTTAAAATTCGCTTCGGATATTTTTCAGATAAGACGCGCAAAAATCCTGAAATGGGGTGCGAGGTTTCGGGCGTTGTCATGCGCAAAGGTCGTGATGCGCATCGCTTTGCGGTTGGCGAAAAAGTTTTTGCGGTATGGCATTGGGGCGGCGGCTATGCCGAGTTTATGGTGGTGCCTGAATACGCCGCGTTTCGTTTGCCTGTGTATCTCTCTTTTGAACAAGGCGCGGCGTTTCCTGTGATTGCGCAAACGGCGTATCACTTAGTCCATACCGTTGCGCATGTTGAGCGTGGCGAAACGGTTTTGATTCATGCCGCAGCAGGCGGTGTTGGCACGATGCTGGTTCAACTTTGTGCGATGCAAGGCGCAACCGTGATTGCACTTTCCAGTAGCGAGCGAAAACTTGAACGGGTCAAAAAACTTGGCGCAACCTTCACGCTGAACTATTCCGAGCCGATTGTCGAGCGCGTTATGTCGCTCACCAAAGGCGAGGGCGTTCAAGCGATTTTTGATGGCAATGGCGGCGCGTTCTTTCCACATAACTTCGAGATGCTCAGCTTGCGCGGCAGAGTCGTGCTTTTTGGCAACACCGCAGGCGAGATTCCTCATCTGAATCCGTATCAACTTGTTTATTCGTCGCACCAACTCATAGGCTTTTCTATGCGCGCCATTACGGCAAATCCTGAACTTTACCACGCCACCTATCGATGGATTTTAGACCGATTGGAATCGGGCGAATTGAAAATTGAAATCGGACACTGCTTGCGGTTGGAAGACGCCGAAGAGGCGCACCGCTTGCTCACATCGCGAGAAAGTTATGGCAAAATTGTATTGCGAACTTGATTTGACAACTTGATTTGGCCTGAGAAGAAGTGAAACGAAACTCGGGACGGCTTACTGATATAAAAGCCCCAACATTCACAACGAACACTGAGGCTTAATGAACAGACTTGCTTGAAAATGTAGCACTGCTTCAAGCATGGGAAAGCGTTCTTTGGCTTCCTGTTGTCATAGTTGCCGCGCCCTGCAAAATGCGCCCATAACGAGCTTTAATGAGCGGCACTGTATTTGAAGTTAAAAAAACTTTGAAAAAAACAAACGCTTCCAAAAGAAAAAGCACAAAGAAATTTTATGCTTGGCAAAGGGTTCAACAATCTTAACGGTTTTATCATCTTACAGCGGTGAAATTGATGCTAAAAATCAATATCTTACAGATGCGTTTCGAGCTTTTTTTGCACGCTTTTCCGCTTCAATACTTTCAACATCATTATGGTTAGTCCAGATATGAACGCCGGCAAGCCATCACCGAAATCATCTTTTGGGTTTACAACCAAAGTTGTTCACCACGCGCAAGATGCCGACGCAGAGACGGGTGCCGTTGTGCCGACGCTCTCGCTTGCGACCACCTACAAGCAAGACGGCATCAATCAACCGCGTGGCGGATTTGAATACGCTCGCGCTCAAAATCCCACACGCGCACAATTAGAACAAGTTTTAGCAGGATTAGAAAACGCGCAATTCGCAAATGCGTTTGCTTCGGGACTTGCCGCGCTGGCAGGCTTGATGAGCCTCTTTGAACCCGGCGACCATATCATCGCAGGCGACGACCTCTACGGCGGCACGGTGCGATACTTCAACCAAGTCTTGGCGAAATATGGCATCACGTTTTCATACATTGATACAGCAAACCTCAACGCAGTCGAACGTGCGATTACGCCGAAAACAAAACTCATTTACTTGGAATCGCCAACGAACCCGATGCTTCGCCTTTCCGACATTCGTGCCATCTGCAAACTTGCAAAAGCACGTAATCTTCTCGTCGCTGTCGATAACACCTTCGCCACGCCTTACTTACAGCGACCGCTCGAACTCGGTGCTGACGTGGTCTTGCATAGTTCGACGAAATACTTAGGCGGACACAGCGACATCTTGGGCGGCGCACTCATGACGAGCAATGCGTTGCTTTATGAAAAGTTCGCGTTCAACCAAAAAGCCGTTGGGGCAGTGCCGTCGCCGTTTGATTGTTGGCTACTGATGCGCTCGGTAAAAACGCTCTCGCTGCGAATGGAACGCCACTGCGAAAATGCGCTTGCGATTGCACAATTTCTTCAGCAACACGAGGCAGTTAAAAAAGTTTATTATCCCGGATTACCGACGCACCCCTCTCACGATTTAGCCAAACGACAAATGCCAAACGGCTTTGGCGGCATTGTGAGTTTAGATTTAGGCGGACGCGCCGAAGTGGAAGCCTTCATCAAGGAATTGAACATTTTTACCTTTGCTGAAAGTCTGGGCGCAGTGGAAAGTTTGGTCTGTTATCCTTGGGAAATGACGCATGTGGCAGTGCCGATTGAGCGACGTTTGCAATTAGGCTTGACCGAAGGCTTGATTCGCCTTTCGGTCGGCATTGAAGATAAATCTGATTTAATCAACGAATTAGAACAGGCTCTTTCAGCCGTGCAAACTGCCGTTGCTTCTTAAATTCAACACCGACCTTATATGGAGCGCATCGATAAGCTTTTAGATTTGCTTTCAGTCCACGCCGACGTTCAAAACAAAAGCGTGACGGAGCAGGACGCCGCAAACACCGAACTGATGCAAGTTCAATCCGAAATTCAAGAGTTACGGACGGACTTACTGCAACTGCGTGCAGAGTTTCAACAACTGCATAACGATTTGTCTAAAATTTGTATGATTCTTACGACGCCGAAAGCAGACCGAATGGATTTTGCTATGTCGATTTTCGGCGACGAATTCGAAAAACTTAAAGAATCCGAAAACTCTTAATCACGCACTTAATCGCGCAACGATATGCAACCCGAAGAAAAATTGCTCGATGCCTTCGGCATTTTAGCCGACTTGCAGAGCCGCTCGTTTGAAAAAGCACACCAAACCGCCGAAACGCTTGGCGATGTCAAACGCGACTTGCAGGAAATTCGCATTGATATGCTTCAAATTCGAACCGCACTGCAACAACTGCACACCGACCTTGTGCGCGTCGCCTACCTTTTGGCAGAAAACGCACAAGCCGATTCGCAGAAGGCGTAAGCCCGTGTAAATCGATGTTTTTGACTTTCAGAGGTTAGGGTTTATATTAAAAATCAATTTGTTTCCGCAACAAGCATTCTAAACCGACCCAAACAAAATGTCTTTCACTGGCAGCATTAAAGGCTGGACGATTACGGAAATGTTACAGCTCATTCGCCAACTCAAAAAGACTGGCGCAATGATTGCGGAAGTAACCACTTCATATGGCGAAGTAACGAAAACCGTCTTTTTCAGAAATGGACTCGTCGTTGCCGTTGACACGGGTAGCGATGATTTGGGCGCAGTGCTTCTGGAAGAAAACTTGATTACCCGCCAAGACCTTGACGAAGCGATTGCTCTTCAGAAAGCGAAGTATCCTGACAAACGCATTGAGCAAATTCTTTTAGCGACGAAAAAAGTTGACGCCGCAAAGGTTGTTAAAGCCATTCGCATTCAAATTGAGCGCACGATTACCTCGCTGTTGCAGGAAAAAAATGTGCGCGTGAATTTTGACCCCGACGCGCCGCTCACCGTTCAAGGCTTGAGCACCGGCGTGGATATACAAGGCATTATGCTTTCCGCCTCTGTCAAGGTCGATGAACTTGGGCTTGTCAAACAGCGCATTTCAAGCACTGCACTCGTTCCAAAACTGACGAAGCGCGGTGAGGAAGAGAAAAATGAAATCGCGCTCAAACTGTCCGAGTGGAAAGTCTTTCTGGCGATTGACGGCAAAACCGACATCAAGACCATCGCGCTCAAACTCAAGATGGACGAAATTCAAGTGATGAAAGCCCTCGTGGTTTTCTTGGACGGTAAGTGGATTGAACTGCCGCAAGCAAGTGCCACCGAGCGCAAGAAAGTCTTGATTGTCGACGATAGTGCCGTGATTCGCATGGCGGTCAAAAAAGCCTTAGCAGATTCGGGCTATGAACTCTTAGACGCGGGCACAGGCGAAATTGGCTTGAAACTCGCCAAAGAAAAACATCCCGATTTGATTCTGCTTGATGTCATGCTTCCTGATACAACAGGCTTGAAAGTTTGTAAGACGCTCCGAACCGAAATGGAAATCACCACCCCGATTGTGATGCTTTCGGCAAAAGACGCGGAAATCGACCGCAACTTGGGCATTCACGCGGGCGCAAACGACTATGTTACGAAACCATTCAAAGACGCAGACCTCGTCAGCGTAGTAGATAAATACCTAAAACAAACAGAAGCGGCGACGGCTTAATCCAAAGTGCATTTGACTGAATCGTGTTGAAATTTCAAAAAACATTTACTCAACAAAGAACGCCTGTTAATTATGCCTAAGGCTTTAATCATTGACGACAGCGCCGTAGAGCGCACAATTATCTCCAAAGTCATGACTTCACTTGGCTACACCATTCTCGAAGCCAACGACGGCGAAGAGGGTGAAGAAAAAGCGCGAGCCACAAAGCCCGACGTCATTTTGCTCGATGTCGTGATGCCGAAAAAAGACGGCTTCCAAGTCTGCCGCAACCTCAAAAAAGATGCCTCAACCGGAACCATTCCGATTGTGATGATTACCTCAAAAAACCAAGAAAGCGATAAGTTCTGGGGAATGAAACAAGGTGCCGATGCTTATCTCGTCAAACCGTTCAGCGAAGAAGATTTAATCTCCGCTGTTAAAAAAGCCACGAAAACCTAACCCAATCCGCTAAACTTCACTAACGAAACAACGACTGGCAACGATGGATAACGAACGACTCATAGAACAACTCGCGGAATTGAAGTTCACGATTCCTGATGGAATGACGATGCGCGATTTGGAGGGAATGTCGAGCATCTTAGAGCGACTTCGCGCAGTTGACTCTGATAAAAACGCCGCCAAGCGCGACGACGACGAAGCCCGAGAGCAATACATCGCTACGCTCATCGGCGAAAAAGAAATCGCATTTCGCGTCGTAGACATTGAAGCCATTTTGGACGTTCAGAAAATCACACCCGTGCCCGGATTGCCCAACTTCGTGCTTGGCGTGTGCAACGTGCGTGGGGAAATTACTTCCGTCATTGACATTCAGCGCGTTTTGGGCATTGAATCACGCAGGCAGAAATCGCGCCGACAAAAATCCGCTGAAAAAATGGTGATTGTCAGAAACAACCGCTTTTCTGTTTGTTGCATCGTCGACGCCGTGTTGGACGTGCTTCGCATCGCCGAACCTGAAATCGAGAAAATCAATGCCGCCGACGGCGAACTGGAACGGCTTGTTCCGTTCTCAAAAGGGATTTACATTCGCCCTGATGACTTGGAAAAACGCGACGTCGTCGTTTTAATTGACACAAAAAAAATGTTGGACGCGCCCGAAATGGTGCAGTTCCAATGAAGAAAAATCAACACAAAACTGCTCAACTTGCCTTGAGCGCAATTTTTTCAAACTTTCAAATTTTTTCAGCAATGGCAACCAATCCACAACAATCGGGTGACCAAAACAAAGACGCATTAAATTTAGGTCTGGATTTAGACAGCATTTTGGGCGATGTGCTCAGCAATGAGCAACAAGCGGCGTCGGTTTTCTCGACCAGCGACGAAGGATTGCTCCGTATCGACGGCGATAAAATTGTCTTAGAAATCGACGAAGAATTGGAGCAAGGCATCGATGAAGAAGCGAAAATGTTCCAAGCCAACGAGTTTTACAAAAATAAAGATTGGTTTAACGCGCTCGTCGTCGCGCTTGCATTAAACATTCGCTTCAAGCAAGGCGTTGGCAAACGCAGCGATGCGATTGTGCGTCGTCAAGACGAAATTCTCTTTGAATGCAATTATCAGATTGCAGCTGACCATCTCAATAAAATTAAGACCTCCAAAGGGGACGAACAGTTGGAGCATAAACTTGCCGCTATTATGCACTTCTACACGGCTCTCGACCAAACCCCGCTTAAAGGTCAAGAGCAATATCGCGATAAAGCCAAGCAGGTGATTGACAGCATGGTTACGCGCGACCGCGCCGGCGGGCAAGCCTACATCAAAGCAGGCTTCTTCAAAAAAATCGACGTTCCATCGATTGAGGACAAAGCGCAAAAAGCCTTCTATTGGAAAGAGCGCGCAAACAGTGAAAAAGACCCGGTCCGCAAAGAGTTCTATCTCTTGATGACCTTCGCCTCCGATATTGGCTACTTCCCTTATCAATTAGCATTGGCAAATTTCTACCTTGGAGCCGGTCGTTTAGATGAAGCCTGCCGCTACATTAAAGTAGCCTTGCCACTCATTAAAGACGAGGGTGGTGAATTTCTCAATGCCGTTCGCAAGAAAGACAGTGCCTACTCCGATAGATTCATTGAGCGACGCCTAAAATCTGATGTGCGTCAACTCCGCAACCGATTAGAACAGCCTGACTCGAGAGAAGCCAATGAAAAAGATGAGGCACGAAAAGCACAAATGGCAAAACAGCGCATTCGTAAGTTCCTTGAAACCGTTGACCTCTGGGAAAAACAAATGGAAGGCATGAAATCTGACGTGCCGTTCAAAAACTCGACTTTGCGCGTTGCGTATATGAACGCGCTTGTTGATTTGATGGAAGAAGTCTCAAAACGTATGCCCGGCGTTATCGTTCAAGATTACATCGATCGATACAAAACCACCGAAGTGCGTAGCACACAAAACCCGAACATCTTGAACTTCATCGACTTCAGTTTCAAGAACACCATTGCGCCTGACGAGAAAACCGTGCAAGGTCTGGTTGTGGAGGGCGACGCAGAAGTGAAGTTGGATAAACTTATGAAAACGGTTGTTGAATACTTCAACGCTGAAATCGGTGTTCTCAACAAATCCTTGCCCGAAGTGAAAGCCAACGTCGCCAGAGACGCCGATGAACTTGTCAAAGCGATGAAGTCACAAGGATACAAGTTCAAATCCATGCCCGTGCTGACCAAATAATATCGGCTTGATGAGTATCTCGATTCAACGCTACGAATTTCAATATCCAGACGACCGTCCGCCGCGTGCGCACTCTTCCTTGCCTACGCTTCGGACGGTTTATCTTTAATCATTCAACATGGAAACGCAGAAACTTCGCCTCGACCAACGTGTAACAATTCTGGTTGGAATCATCTTTGCAACCGTGTTTATTGCCGTCAACGCCGCTTTGCAACTCAGAGAAAGAAGCCAGATTGAAACCCAACTCAAAGAAGAGGTGATTTCAACGGCGACGACCTTGCAAGGCATGTGGGAGTATAACGCCGCGACCATTCTGCGGCAGCCGCTTTCCATCACGGATTCAACGAGCGACCTCCTCACGATCATTCACTACAACCCAACACTCTTCCCGCTCGATACCACCTTTCAAACTCTGCCGTCGTCGAGCCAATACGACATTCGCAACATCAAAGTGAGACAAGTCTCGCTCAACTTCCGAAACCCAAGAAACAAACCAGATGCCTTTGAGGAGAAATCGCTCAAAGAAATTTCGCAAACGATTGCCGAACTCAAAACGAAAGGACAAACGAAAATCAACCCTGAATCTATCGGCATTTGGCAAGAGACGAAATTTGAAGGCAAGCCCGTTTATCGTTATGTCCAACCGATATTTATTCGCAAACAATGCCTAACCTGTCATGGCGATAGAGCCGACGCGCCCGAATTCGTGCAATCAAAATATGAAACAGGCTACGGCTACCGTCAAGGCGATTTGCGCGGCGTGATTTCCATCATTGTGCCCGGCGAAACAACGCGCCAAGCCATGACGCTGAATTTACTGACAGGCATTGCACTCACAATTTTAGGCATTGCGGCTGTTGTGTTCGCGGCATTTTATTTAATCCGACGGCAACTTTCCGAGCCGATTCAACGCATTGCAACATCGGCACAACGTATTTCCGAAGGCAATCTCACTGAGCGCGTGTCATACAATTCGGAAGATGAACTAAGCCTTATCGTTTCATCGTTCAACACCATCGTTGATAACCTCAAAGAGTCGGTTCGCGAAGTGCTCGATATGACAATGCGCCTGAACCAAATTGCCTTGGATATCAGCAACTCATCAACGGGCGTCATGAAAAGTTCGGAGGCGCAAACTAATGCGGTCAAAGACGTCATTCAATCCGTCTCTAAGATGGAAGACACAACAGTAAACGTTTCGGAAGGCATGCAGGGTTTGACCATCAACGTCCGTGAAACGCGCTCGTTCATCGAAGACCTCATCAGTTCAATTCAAGAAGCGGCACGAAGCATTCAAGATTCGAACCAAGTCTTCAGTCAAGTCATCAATGAAGTTCAGGGCGGGAAGTTCGGCATTGAGCAAATCAGCCTCACGATTCTTGGCATTACCGATAAGCTTGATTCACTTCGTCTGCAAGTTGCACAATTAGATAAAAGCATTCGGGAAATTGACATCACCGCTGGTGCCGCCTCACGCACAGCCAAGCAAACCAACTTGCTTGCGGTTAATGCCACGATTGAATCGGCGATTGCGAGCGAATCAAGCAAAGGATTCAGAGTCGTTGCCAATGAAATTCGCGGATTAGCCGAACAGTCAGCACGTTCTGCTGTGCAAATTCAAGACATGGTTACAGGCGTGCAAAACAGCATGCTGAAAATTAACGACACAATTTTGGAAACAAACCAAGCCGTGCGCGACAGTTTCAACACGGTTAAAGATGCCGAGAAGACGCTCGATAAAATCACCCAATACTATTCGCGCTCCAGTGCAATTATGGGTCGCCTTTCAAGCCTCGTCGATGCACAAATGCGAAGCAGTCAGCAAGTAACGATGAAAACGACCGACATGACCATTCGCACTACACAAATTATCGAGCAAGCCGAACAGCAACGCGCCGTTGGACAAAAACTCCTTAAATCGCTTGACGCGCTCACTCAAACCATTCAGCGCAATAAAGACGCTTCCACTGAAATTACGCACTTGGCGCAAGAACTTATCGGACAAGCCGAACAACTGCAAAACACCGTGCGCCAATACAAACTCACGGAGTCTTCACAGATTTTCAGGTAAGTTAAAGTGAGGGGAATATTCGTGAAGGATTGTTCGTGAAGGATTATTCGCGGGAAACTTGGGCTTCGTAATCGCGCCGATATTTTTCAAGTCCTTCGAAAATGGCTTCGGCGATTTGCGTTTGTCCCGTTTCAGAGGCTAAAAACTTCTCTTCGTTTGGGTTTGAAATGTAGCCTGTCTCAATCAAGATGCTCGGCATTGAGGGCGTCCAAAGCACCATGAAACCCGCTTGCTTTACACCGCGATTTTGGCGTGCGGCACGTCGGGCAATGTCGTTGCTGATGATTTCCGCCAACTTTTCCGATTGATGTGCAAAGGCGTTTTGCGCCATCGTAACCATGATTAAGTTTTCTTCGGTGAAGTTTTTATAGCGTTCTTGGTAGTCGCTCTCTTCGACCATAACGGCGTTTTCGCGTTGTGCCACTTTGAGCGCGGCGTCTGTTTTGTGTAGCCCAAGCAAATAGACCTCCACGCCGTCCGCCTTACGATTAACACTTGCATTGCAATGAACGCTGACAAAAAGTTTCGCATTGTTGCGATTCGCAATTTTGCCGCGCTCATCAAGCTCGATGAACTTATCGGAATCCCGCGTGTAGACGACCTTAACGCCACTCCAATTTTTCTCTATCAACTTTCCAACCTTCTTGACAATCGCGAGCGTGACGTCTTTTTCATAATGCCCACTCGCGCCGATTGCGCCGACGTCTTTGCCGCCATGACCAGCATCAAGCGCAATCACATCTAACTTCCACTTGCTTCGCTGTTCATTGAGCGTTGTGTTGATTTGCTCTTCCTTGTTTTCCTGCTCAATGATTTCTTGAACATTCACATCGCGCAAGGCAAGCAAGATGAAGTTGTTTGTCCCTTGTTCGCGCGTGATGTCTGTGGATTTGATGGTGTATTTCTGTGCATCAAATTCAAAAGTCAGTTGCAAACTGCCTCTGAGTGAAATCGGCTTAATGCGTCGGAGAAACCCGTTTTTGTAGGTTTGAGAAAGTGCCTGCATATCGCCTGTTGCACCGACGAAT
>CALGMC010000224.1 GCA_937959145.1 uncultured Chlorobiales bacterium | reverse complement strand
TTCTTAGGTCCAAACGCCCGTGCCGTTGCCACTCAACGCGGACTTACGAAGCTCTGGTATGCGAAAGGCAACACCGTCGATACCGTTGTTGTAGCCGATATTGGCGATGTAACGAAGTTCATGGTGCTCTTGCCCGGCGGCGCAGGCGTTGCGGCAATTGGCGACACCACAACGGGCGTCAAAGGCGTGCTCTGGCGCACCTTGCTTGCCTCCATCAACAACACGCGCGCTCTTCAAGGGCTACCACCGATTAACTTGCAACAACTTACCGCAAACTTCACAGGCGGCGCAGGCGTCGATACTACCAAGCCCATTGGCACACGCGAAAATCCCTTCCCCGACCAATTCACGCTCGACCGAGCCGAAATCGCCCAAGCCAGTGCCGCTGTCAATCAATACAATGCCTTCATCAACTCGAAGAACAGCCAAGCCAACGGCATTTTCGTTGTTGATATTGCAGGGCTCTTCGATAGAGTTGTCGCACAAGGCATTACCTCGCCCGACGGCGAAGAACTGCGCGCGACGTTCTTAACAGGCGGCATCTTCACCATCGATGGCGTCCACCCTGGACCAAAAGGACATGCGATTGTCGCCAATCAAATGATTCCCATCATCGAGCGCGAGTTCAATGCGAGCATTCCCGCTATCAACACGCGCAACTTGCCCGATGGCATTTATCGCATTTCGCCCAGCGTTGCCGTCAATCGCAACGGACTTGCAAGCGAAGAATTCCTAAAACAGTTCACGCCACAAACCTTAATGCCGACCATTCAAGCCGTTGGCGGTCATTACTAACTCTCTGAATTTGGTTTCTTCATCGTTTGCCCTCTCTTCGTGCTTTTGCGGAGAGAGGGTTTTTTATTCCTGTGATTTGAGTTTCACGATGGGGCGCGGATAATTTTTGCCGAGTTCTACGCCGTAAAGCGTTGCTTCCATCGGCGAAAGTTTATGTGGCTCATGAATGAAGGATGCAGGCACTTGTCTTAATTCAGGAATCCAATGGCGGACATAGTCGCCGTTGGGGTCATACATCGCCGCTTGTCGGAGCGGATTGAAATAGCGGTCTTCGCGCGGGTCGTTGCCAATGCCTGCCACATAGTTCCAGTTGCCGTAATTGCTCGCCACATCGTAATCAATCAAAAGCGACTCGAACCACTCTGCCCCCATGCGCCAATCCACTTTCAAATCCTTGACGAGAAAACTTGCCACATTCTGCCGTCCGCGATTCGACATAAAGCCCGTTGCTGAAAGTTCGCGCATATTGGCATCGATAAACGGCACGCCGGTTCTGCCTTCTGCCCACGCTCGAAATTTCGCTTCGTCTTGCGACCACGCCACTGGTTGATTTTTAATGCCGCGTTTTTTGAAAATGCGGTTGCCATATTTGAGCGATATGAATCGGAAGTAATCGCGCCAGATGAGTTCAAACACGAGCCAATAGGTCGAGTCGTTGGCAATGCGTTCTTGCTCGTAGCGTTTGACGGCTTCGTAAATCGTGCGCGGCGAAATTGCACCGTTAGCAAGCCATGCGGAAAACTTTGACGAGTAATTCGCGCCTAAAAGTCCGTTGCGCGTTTCTTTGTAGCGTCGCAATGCGTCTGACTTCCAGAAATAGTCATCGAGTCGTTTCAAGGCTTCACGCTCGCCGCCTTTGAAGGCTAATACTTTGCGCGCATCGTCGCAAGGTTCGCTTAATCCAAATTGCGCCAGCGTCGGCAACTCACCCGCAAGAACTTCATTCGGCAACGGATTTAACTTTTTCGGTGCAGGAAACGTCGGTCGAACTTTGGACAACTTTTCTACTTGCTTGCGAAAAGTCGTGAAGACATCAGGCAATTTTTCAGGCGAAAATGGCAAGTCGTTTTTGTGATAGAGCGTCGTTTGCCAGACGGGGTGAAACTTAATTGTATGCGTGTGCAATGCGCGTTTGAGATTTCGCTCGACTGTGAGTTCTTCGTCGGTCGATTCTTCGCTGAAAAACACGGCTTCTGCGCCGATTTGTCGTGCCAATTCAGGAATGATGAGTTCAGGCTTGCCAACGCGCAATACTAAATTGCTTCCCAACTCTTGAAGCGAGTGTTTCAAATCGGCGACGCTCTCGAGCAGAAACTTCGCGCGAAATGCGCCTGTCTTTTTGAAGCCGAATCGCGTTGTGCCAAAGTGTCGCTCATCAAAAATGTAAATCGGAATGAGGGTTGTTGCGCTTTCTTGTGCGCGAAAAAGCGTTTCGTTGTCTCGCACGCGCAAATCGTTGCGAAACCACACCAATGCGGTTTGATAAGATGGCATCGTTTGAAATTGAATTGTTATGAACCGATTAACGCACGAAGTCGGGGAAGCGTTTTATGAAATTTTGTTTTTCTCTGCTTTATTGCTTTTTCCTGTTGTCAAAAGTTTGTAGTCTGCTTTTGAGATAAATAAGTCACCTTCAACGCCGTCTAATTTGCGAATAATTGTTTTTATTGCTTCTTCTGATTGGTCAATGCCTATCCATTTTCTGCCATTTATATGTGCTACTTTGAGCGTCGTGCCTGAACCTGCAAAGCAGTCGAGCACGATACTATTTTCATTAGAAGACGTTTTTACAATCAAATCCAACAAGTCTGGATTTTTTTCAGTCGGATAAACAGGATATTGTGGGTCTTTGAACTCCCAAATATCTTGCACGCGCTTACCTTCTTGTTCGTCGAGATAGATTTTCTTTCTTGGATTACCATTGTCGCTCCATTCAATTAAGCCATCTTTATCCCATCGTTCTAAAATGCTTACATCGGTTCTCCAATGCCTGCCCGGTGGTGGAAAAAGTCCTCTGAAAGATTGCGACGTTTTGCCGCTTTGTGTCTCTCCCGGTGCGTGCAGTGGAATCGTTGTATAACGTCTGCCGTCTTTTTCTACTTTTGGGAAAAGTTTAATTTTATCTTCTTCGGTGTATGGCACTTTTGGTTCGTTCCAAATTACATTTTCAGACTTTGAATAAAATAAAATCAAGTCTTTGATATTGCCATATCCTTTGCGTGCGAAATTTTTTGGATTGCATTTTATCCGAGTTATATCATTTCGGAAATTTTCTATTCCAAAAATTTCGTCCATGATTACTTTTACATAATGACCAATTTTGTAATCTATGTGCAAGTAGATCGAGCCTTGTTCAGAGAGCAACATTTTCAGAAGCACCAAACGCTCACGGATAAACTCTAAGAAATCAGCACCTTTCAAGTTATCGGCGTAGGCTACGGCTCCGTTTGAACTGTTACTTATCGTATTTGCTCTTCTATCCGTAATAGTGAATGTATTATTCGTCGCAAATGGCGGGTCAATGTAGATAAGGTCAATTTTGCCTGCAAGGCGATACTTCGTGATTAGTTGTTTTAGTGCAATTAAGTTATCTGCTTGAATAAGCAAGTTAGGGCTATCACTTGTATTTGTTTGCTCTAACTCAATATCAGGAATGCTGTTAAAAATTTCATGCTCTGATTTTTTATTTTGGTAGTGTAGTAACATATCTTTATAGTTGATATAAAAATTCACGAAGCACCAAACTACTCATGATGTTTAAGTCTTTGTATCTGGTGGTAATATCCTTATACATTTTGTTTTTGCCTTTTATGTATAGAACGCCATCAAGAATGGCAATTTTGATAGCCTTTACATTTTTTGCTTGAAGCATACTAATCGCATCATTGAATTGCGCATTTTGGTGACCACCAAAATCAGTTAGAAATTTTGCTTCTCCAATCACATATTTTCCATTAAAGCAACCCACAAAATCAAGTCCTTTGTTATGTTGGTAGTTTAACTCACTTAAAGCAAAATCCATCAGTTGCTTGTCGCTTCCATTTAGAATTGCGTCTTTTCGACTCTTAGTAAACTCTTCAAGTGAAACAGGTTGAATTCCTACTGCTTTTGTGTTTAACCAACGCCTGAATAGCGGACCAATTTGCCTATTAGTTTCTTTGGGTTCGCTGCAACGCTCAAAGATTTTGTCAAGTCCCATTTCATAAAGCCGTCCGCAAATACGATTGATTGTTTTCGGATTTCTTTCAATCGCAGAGGGATCTCGTTTAAGATATGCAATGTAACTATCCTTAATTGGAAACAAGTCAAGTTTCAAAAGTTCTTTGATTAAAGCGTCATTATTTTTCTTTTTGAAGGCTCTCTCAATATTTGTCCAAATCTCATTATTTATTTCTCTAATTCCTTCGGGAATAGTTGGATATACTTGAAAAAGGTCATCAAGATATGACCTTTGATTTGCGTATTCTATGCTTAATTCTGTCCAATAATTCATATTTCAACTGTTATCTCAAACGTCGCTGTTTCTCTAACTGATTTACTGTCATCTGACATATATTACGTCTTTACGCTATTCGGTTAGCGTTAAGCATCTTTGAGCAAACGCGAGAGCATCAAGCAGAAAATATCGGCATCACCATAGAGTTTTAGAACAGGGTTTCGTCCTGCGTCTTTTTCAATCTCGACGCCGTCGCCGTAGGGAGTAAAGCCTAAAATTCGCTCCATACGTATGGTAAAATTTCGTTTTGACCCCATAAAAATCACGCGCTTATTGGTCAGATAGAGTGTTCCGTAATCAATAGAAGTGAGTTCTTCGCTCGTGATGCGTTGCGGTGCAACCGTGCCAACTCGGTAATAAACGCCCTTCGCAATTCTAACGCGCGCACCGACACCCGCATAGTTAATCCTTTTTGTAACGGTTCTTAGTTCATACCAATCCGCCGTGCCTTCGAAGTAGCATGTTTCGGATTTATAGAGTTTGATATTTACTTGTTGCGCAGGCAGTTCCGCATTTTCAATCAGCCAATAAAGGCGCAAACGGTCTAAGAACGCCTTTGTGTGCGGCTCGATTTGAGGGTTAATCCCTAAATTTTTACACAGCATCTCAAACTCCGCGTCTTCTTCGGGCGAAAGTCGCTTATCCTCAGTGGCTTTTATCAGAAATTTATTAATCAGGGCTTTACAGGCTTCGACATAAACGGCATTGGCGACTTCATCGGGCAACTTGAGGTCTTGCTGGAGTTTTTCTAAGAAGTCGCGCTCTTGCTCGTCTAATCGCTTATCGGCAAGGGCTTCGTCAACGCCTTCGCGGTAGATTTCTTTTGTAACTTCTTCGTGAAGGGCTTTCACATCTTTATCGGTCAGGTTGAGCAGTTTTTTCAGATGTTGGAGTTCTTCAAGGTCTTTTTCAGAGAAGGCTTTATCGCGAAGACAATGCTCGAGATAGCGTTTGTAAAGTGCCTCGATGTCGCTCTTGAAGATGCGAAAGATGTTGGCGTTTTTATACTTGTCGAGCAGTTGGCTTATTTCATAGCGTCGGACGTCCAAAATCGGCTTTGAGGCAAGTAAGTTTTGAATTTCTACGACGGCATTTTCAGGCGGATGTTTTCGGAAGAGTTTCTGAAAAAAGGTTTGCGCTTTGAGCGGTCTTGTTTTGAAGACTTGGGTCATCTTGATGTTGGAGTTTGTGGTGCAAGTTTTCGGAACGTATGAAAAACCTTGAATATTCACACCGTCAATAAAAAAGCCCCGTTTCCCTGAGCCGAAACGAGGCTTCTCTATGGCTAATCACACTGAAAGAACAACCCTTAAACAAGAGACAAAAATCAAGAGACAAATTTAGTTGCGCGGATACGCAGTCGCTTCTGTGGCGAGTTTTTTCAAGGTTAGAGCAACGGTTGCGCCGTTCAGCAGTTTTTGCAGTTCCTCAATTTCTTCGCGATGAAACGCCATCGTAATGCCTGACGGTTGAAGTGCGACAAAAATTTTTCGGTGATAGGGCTTCTTCTCGTTTCCTGCTTCGCTTCGCTTCCAATCAATCGCCTCAATGCTTTGTTTGAACGCTTCAAATCCTTTGAAATCAAATCGCAGAAACAAATTCCCAAACTCGACTTGAATAACGGCACACCCTGCATTGCAAATCACATTGCCGTGCGCTGTTTGATAAACCATTGTCTTTGAAGATTGTGCGTGCATA
>CALGMC010000223.1 GCA_937959145.1 uncultured Chlorobiales bacterium | reverse complement strand
CCCCGCCAGCGCATACTCGCGCTGTTCCGCACAAATAATTGAGCCGTAGCCACAGAGCATATTCATGACGGTAAAGGTCGAGGGGAAAGCAGAGCGAGAGACGCGCGGCAGTTTCACTTGCCCCATCTTGAAGCGACGCTTCGCCTTAAAGCGATTGCGACGCACATATTTCGGATTCGGTTCAGATTTCTGCATAGTGCGTTTTTCAGACACGCAATTTAGGAATTTTTCACGTGGTTTTTTCGGGCATAAAAATTCGAGCATAAAAGAAAAAGGGGACTTTTGTCAAGCCCCCTTATCCGTGTTTTCCGAGTTGCTCCTTTTTTGGGTTATCCAATGAGTTTGAGCAAGTAGCCGACGACTTCCGCGAGCAGGTCGCCGCTTTGCGTTGCGGCTTGGCTGACAGGCGGTGGTGCCGGTTGGTTGGTCATGTAGAAGCCATTGGCGATATAGAGCCAAACGAGCATGAAGGTTCCGCTGAAATAAAGCACCGTGCCTGCGAACTTCGAGTCAGAGAGGTTCAGCACAGGGAAGCGGAACTTAACATCGCGTCCGAGTAAGGTTTTGCCGAGCCAACGAATCGTGCGTGTTTGAATATCCGCACCTTCCAAGCGCGAGCCTCTATCCTTAAACCACACGGCGAAACTGATGAACCAGACCAAGTGTCCAATCAAGAGCACGACGGTCAAGTGCGAACTTGCCCAAATGGCTTGCGTTTCCGTCCACATATAGTAGAAGACGCCGCCCGTGTAGTGATGTTTCAAGCCTGCAATCGCGTCCCATGCGTTGCAATCTGCGACTGCCATTCCATAGTTCATCGAGGCAAGCCAGCCGCCGTCAATATACCAGTTAATGACGGAGAGCGGCTTAACCGACCAGAGAATCGCGAACCACAGTTGGTCTTGAATCGAGACGCCGCACGTGCCACCATAAACAGGACCGAGGCACGGGAATGAGAACGAGTTCTTCTTCAAGCCCAAATCTTCCCACAGTGGCGAGGTATGCGCGAAGAAGGCGATACGCGAGGTCGCAACTGACGCAAAGAGCCAGCCTGCCGTAATCGCGTGCAAGGCGCACCAGTCGTTGATTGACGGGTCTTCAAACATAAAGTGCCACATTGGAAGCGGGCGTAGCCAGTAGAAACTCATCGTAATGTTCGCGCCCATCATGTTCAGTTCGCACAGCGAGTTCCAGCAGATGACAGCATAAACGGAAATCATCGTCGTAAAGCACATCACCATGACGGTGCCGACGAATTTCACTTGGAACTCTTTATCGCGTCCGAGCGCAATCCACTTGGACTTGATTTGATTATAGAGCCCGCTCATTTGAATCTTGAGCAGATATTGTCCGCCGTGGAAGACGCCTGCAAAGACATAGAGGAATCCGCAAATGATGTGATTGAACGCCAGCAGGTTAATCACGGTTTGCGCCATACCGAAGGTTGCGCCGTTCTTGGGCAGAATCGCATATGCGGGATATTCGGGATATTCAATCTTCGTCAAGTCGGTGTTGCCGTTGGCGTCAAAGCCGACACGGTTGAACGGCTCGCCGTAAATGTAGAAGACGAGGTCGTTGAGTTGTTGATAGAAGAATTGATTTTGCTTAAAGGCGATGAAGGCGAAAATGCCAAGCGCGATGTTCACATAACCCATTGAGGTGAGGTGAACGGAGAAGATTGCCTTCAAGTCGTCGTTTAAGTGTTCTGCGGCACGTGGCGGATTTGCCCACCAGTAAAAGCCTAAGGCAAAGAACACTGCCGCCCAGATGAATGACATAAAGGCTTCGCTGTTAATCTTTTGGAAGTCGGGCTCTGGTGTGATGCCCATTGCAAACCACATGACGAATCCCCAAGCAAGAAAGAGGAACGCTTGGTAAATCGTATGTGCGCCGAGGGCTTCGGAGTAGTTCTTCGCTGAGCGTCCGCCAATGCCGCCGGGAATGATGCTTCCAAGAATGCGGAAGTCGCGGAAGTTGCCCGGAACAGCGGCATCACGATTCCAGAAGAAGAGGAAGGCAAGCGGGTTTGAAAGGTCGCTCGTCCAGTGTTTCCATCCGCCGTAGATGAGGAACGCACCTGCGGCGAAGTGAATGCCCGCCCACCACAAGAGTTTGCGCGCCGCTTCCATCAGGTCGGCTGTTTCAGGACTGTAAGTATCGATGCCAAGCGACACCATTCGGGGCTTAATGGTGAGATAGAACCAGTTGTCGTAGAACCCTACTGCGCCGTTTGGAAAAACTTGAATACCCGAGATGTAGTAAATCCCCATCACGATACCCAGACAGCCCAAGAGCGCGAGGTGTCCGCCGAAAACTTGTTCGTCGGTCAGTTTATCTGCGTCAAACACTTGGAACCACTTTGTGGTGCGGGTTTCCGTGCGTTTGAGCAGGAAGCGTTTCATATCGGCGACATCTGCTTCCATTACAACGGGTTTGGCGGGAACAGATGCGGTCTTCGCGCCTTCTTTGGCAGGCGCAGGAGCCTTGGCTGCGGCTTGCGTCGCGGCAGGCTTTTTAGATGCGGCTTGCAACTTCGCGGCTTGTAGAGGTCGCTTTGGTGCGCCGCCGCCTTCTCCACCCGAAGGCGTGGGTTTTTCTTGATCTGCCATTGTATTCTCCTTAATCCAATGTTATCGTTTGATGACTACGGTGATAGCGTGTCGTTCTGAATGTTCATTTCGCTCGACACGAACTACTGATTTTTCAAACTCGCCTCACAAAGCAAGATTGAAACACTGTCATAAACTTCTACAGCGGTAGCGATACATCTTCACTACAAGCCTATGTTATGCCTTTATGGACAGATTGACAAAGAACAAGATTCATTTTTCGTGCTCGATATGGTCGATATGCACGAATTGACACGAATTCACGTCAATTCACGAATTCACGTCAATTCATTGACTTCGGGTCAATCTCCTGCGACACCGTTCCGACATCGTAATTCTCACGAATGTATCGCTCCAAATCGCTGCAACTGCGCGCACGAAAATCGGCTTGCAGCGGGTGCGACTTCGTTTCACCGATGAACTGTCCACCAATGATGAATTTCACTTGATGCTTGGCGAGAAACTTGCGGAACTGCTCGTATCGCCGATAAACGGGCGCGTGCAAACGTGCGTTGGTAATTGACATACACACGATTTCCGGCTTATGCTCTTCCACCGCTGATTCCAAATCTTTGAACGGCACCGACGCACCGACGTAGCGCACCTGAAACCCTAACGACTCGCACACCAGCGACACGCCCAAGAGCGGCACTTCATGCAATTCCGATTCGGGGCAAGTGGCAACAATTACCGTATGTTTTTTGGGATTTACTTCTGTTGTGGCGGCTTCTCGTGTATTGCCTTCCGTATTGGTGTAGAGCAACGTAAGCGCAGACACATTTCGCTCTTGCTCTTCGCGCAGACTGGTTTCAAACCGCACTTTCGTGCGAAGAATCGCTTCCACAATCATGTTCGTGATGATGTGCTCATCACTGATGGAGAGTTTCTTTTCGCACCACATATTACCAACACGGTGCATCGCGGGTGCAATCATGTTGTCGAATATCACCGCAAACGAGGGGATTCGCTCGATGGCTTTGCTCAGGAGGGCTTCGACTTCATTTTTCTTGAACTCAAGCAAGTTCTCCGTGAGTTTATCTGCCAACGCGCTCACATCGCCGCGCACGAGTAGAATTTCCGTGTTCAAATCAATCGCCTCGGCGTTGCGCTTTTGGACTTGTAGCCGTTCTAGCTGTTCCGATGAGACGCGAATGTGATTTTTCTCGATAAAGTCTAAAACATCATCGAGTTTGAACTTTCTATGTCCTCCGATGGTTTTATGATACTTGATGAGCCCCATGTTCGCCCATCGTTTAACGGTGGTTTCCCCGACCGCGCAGAGCTCAGAAAGTTCTCGCGTTGAAAAGAATTGACTAATCATAATGGCACTCCTCAATTTTTACTTCAAAACAACCTTTACTTCACAAAAGGAACGGCTTTTGCCAGCTCCTGCCCGTAACTTACGAAAAGCTTGACGCACCACAAAGGGACTGCCGACGTCATTATCGGCTTTTTCGGTCATTGGGTTTGGCTGAAACGGACGATTTATTCTTGTAATCGGCTAAATCGTCCGCCGCTGTCTTTTCTCAACGGGTTTCGTCTCAGAGTTTTTCTTCTCGAAAATCTGCGCCCCACTTGCGAAGGGTTTTGATTAAAGGGATAGTCGTTTTTCCTTTCTTCGTTAAGGCGTATTCCACCTTTGGCGGCACTTCCCCATAAACTTTACGACTAATGAGTCCGTCGTGCTCTAATTCGCGCAGTTGTTCGGTAAGCATTTTATGGGTGATTCTTCCCAAGTCTTTTTTCAATTCGCCATATCGCCATGTGCGCGATTTCAGACGCCACAAAATTGGCATTTTCCATCTTCCTCCGAGCACGTCGAGCGTCAGTTCAACAGGGTTGTTGTAAAATTTATTTCGGAATTCGAATCTGGGCATCTCTATTTTCGGGTTAAATCTTCAAAGTGGACGGTTCTTATTCAATGTCGCTCGTGCCGCTTGTTGAAGAAAACAATATCTGAATCCATAAAAACTATCCTTCCCAGTGTTCGCGAAAACGACGCGCTTCTTCTTTTTGGGTTCTCACTTCTCTACTGAACGCAGGGATTTGAATTGCACTTGCCGCTCCTGCATCTTCTCGATTTTCAATCATTCCGCCCTCAACTGCTATGCGCATTTTTTATCTTGCAAGAAATTTGACGCCTATTGCAGGCTCGCTTTATTTGGCGACGCTTCAATAGGCTTGCTTCACCAAGTCTCAAATCTGCTATGCTCACGGTTCGGCGCAGTTCGCTCTACACGGCTTGGTTTCGCTGGTATTCACGGCGCGCCTTCAAAAAGCATTTTGACAAAGTGCGCGTCAAAGGTGCTCGGAACCTCTCGAACATGAACCTTCAAATACCCATCATTTTTTATCTCAACCATGCGTATTGGTGGGACGGCTTCTGGTCGCAACTCTTGACCGAAACTTACTTCAACCAAAATCTTTACATCATCATCGAGTATAAACAACTCGCGCGCTATCAATTTTTCACGCGGCTTGGGGCGTTCTCGATTGTGCGTGAAAA
>CALGMC010000222.1 GCA_937959145.1 uncultured Chlorobiales bacterium | reverse complement strand
GCCCAACCCCTCAAAGGACACGGCTCCGGCGACTTTGCCAACCTGGTCCTGTGCGACGGCTTTCTCGAACTGCCTCCCGAAAAATCCATCTTCTACTCCGACGAACCCTACCCCGTTCTGCTCTATCGCGCCTTGCGCTAACACAAAGAGAACACAGACTCGACGGATTGAATCGATTTTCACGGATTTACTCGCGAAGTGAAAATCCGCGCAAACCCGCCCAATCAGGTTTAACAGTGTTCTAATCTAAAATTGAAAATAAATGAACGGCTGAAACTCGGCGGAAACGGCTTGATAGACAATAAACGCGACGAGCGAACAAACTGCCACTTTAAGCGGCGCAGGCATCAAAATAAAATACTCTTTTGCGTTCTCCTTCCATTCGGTTGGCATCCATTGCACGAAGAAGCCAAAAAGCATCACGCTAAACGGAAGCGCGTAGCCTGAAAGAATGTTGGGCACGAGCGCAAAGTCAATGCCGCTGGAAATTTTTTCAATCATGCCGAGCGCGTGCTCAAACGAGGGCGAGCGAAAGAAAATGCGCGTGAAACTGATAAACGTAAAAGTTAGTGCGATGGAAAGAACCACCACAGGCACGGTTTGATTGTCTTTAATCGGACTAATCCGCCGCCAATAGCGATAGAAAAGTAATCCAAGTCCGTTTAATCCGCCCCAAATGACGAAGTTCCAGCTTGCGCCATGCCAAAATCCGCCTAAGAGCATGGTTGCCATAAGGTTGAAGTTAGTGCGAAACTCACCGTGCTTATTGCCGCCAAGTGGAATGTAGAGGTAATCGCGAAGCCAATTAGAAAGCGAAATATGCCAGCGTCGCCAGAACTCTGCGGGGTTTTGCGCTTTGTGCGGCTCGTTGAAATTGGCAGGCAGTTGAAATCCCATCAAGAGTGAAACGCCAATAGCAATGTCGGTATAGCCTGAAAAGTCACAATAAACTTGTAGTGAATAGCCATAGCACGCCACAATATTTTCAAAACTCGTATAGCCCCAAGGATTCGCAAACACTCTATCCAAATAATTGACGGAGATATAATCCGAAATAAAAATTTTTTTGATTAAGCCTTTGAGAATCCAAAAGACGGCAGTGCCGAAGTCGCGATTTGTACTCGGAAGCGGACGATAAAGTTGTGGCAAAAATTGCGCCGCACGTAGAATCGGTCCAGCAACTAATTGCGGAAAGAAAAACACGAAGAAACTAAAATCGAGAAAACTCACAATCGGCTTGACATCATTGCGCTTCACATCGACCAAGTATCCGATTTTTTGGAAGGTGTAAAATGAAAGTCCAATCGGCAAAATAATTTTATCGACATCGAGGTGTGTTCCGAAAAAATGATTTGCCCAATACGCAAAGTGATTGAAGGCGTGATAGTCCGTCTGCATAAGGGCGTTATAGTTTTCGGTGAAGAAGTAAGCATATTTGAAATATGCCAGCACGGAGAGATTTAGCCCGACGCCAAGCGTAAGCAGAGACATATTGACCCACTTTGGTTTGCGCCGCAGTTCGTCCATCAAAAGTGCGAGCAAATAGTTGAAGTAAGTCGAGACTAAAAGCACCAAGCAGAATAAGCCTGCGGTTTTGTAGTAGAAAAAGAAACTGACGAAAAAGAGATAGGCGTTGCGCAAGGCAGGGCGATTATGAACGCTTCCGTAAAAAAGGAGCACAACGAGAAAAAATCCCCAAAAGTAGAGGCGTGTGAAAATCAGCGGTTCTTTTGGCGAGTAGATGAACGTGTCGCGCAGTAAGGTTTGCCAATCTAATTGCGAAAGGAAATCCATGAAAACTCGTTATTGTTTTGCGGTGCGCGTGTGGAAGCGCGTTTCGTAACCGTCGATGAGTGCATCGAACATCAATTTGCCAATTAAACGATAGCCTTGACGGTTGAAATGGACGCGGTCTTTTTTGGCGAGTTTAGCATTATGCCACTGCTTGAACGAGCCTAATCCGCCCATGATGTTAAACAAATCCCACACGGCGGCGTTGTGTCGCTTGGCAAGGCGAATGAGTGCGTCGCGGGCAAGGAGTGTGTTGCTATTTTGCCGCCACCGACGCTTGAAATTATCACTGTTCGTCGTGAATAATATCGCCGCGTTCGGTGAAGCCGACCGTATGAGTTGAACAAGGTTGTCGTAATTTTTTTCGTAAGCCTGAACATTGAACGGTTCATAACGCGAATCATTCACACCGAGCGAGAAAATAACCAAATCCGGTTTGAGCGTCTTCAAATGAAGTTCCAAAAGCGAGCAATGCAGAAAGGCGTTGACCGTTGCACCGTTAATGCCGACTGAACTGTAACTGAATCCTGCTTCATCGTTTTCCAAACTAATTCCATAGAGAACAAACTGCACTTGATTCGGGGAAGATTTATAGACCCGTAGCGGCAAGCGCGTTTGTGGCTGTTCGAACACAAATTCAGTATAGCCCCAGCCTTCGCTTGTCGTTTTTTGATGTGCGACGGCGGTGTCGAGGGCTAATTCAAAGCAAGAACTATCGGCGTTGTGAAACACTTTGGCGCGTGTGAAGTGATACTGCGGATAAGGAAACTCTTGATGGCTTTCGCCAACCAGCGTAATGGTTAAGTGTGCTAAACTATCGTGCGTTGCCGATGCGACGCCCGCCAGACCAATCGGATAATTCACTCTTGGCAAGATGTTTTTATGATACGACCACCAGCCTGTATAACTGACGAGAAAATTCGGCGAGCCATTGCTACGCGCTAATTTCTGCGGGAAAATAAATCCGCGCTCCCCTTCTTGCCCCGACCACTCACGAAGCAAGCGGCGCGTTTCGCCCGACCACACATCTGCCTGAATATGCGAGCCGCCAATGTGCAGAATGTTGAGTTTCTTTTTCTTGCCTTGCCGAATTTCTTCCATCGTTCTGAAAAAGCGTGCGTAGCCACTTCGCTCAAAATCGTTGCCGTAAAATTGTAGTTTGTTTTCGCTGTAACGAATGAAGGGATAAAGGGAATCAATTCGAGCGGAAGTTACATCAATCGAAACTGAATCAATCGTGATGAGCGAATCGAGAATCGCCAGCGAGTCTAAAACGCGAAGCGAATCGAGGTTCGTCTTCGGCATTTTGTGCTCTTGTGAGAGTGCGACCGAAAGCGTTAATGTGTAAATCAACAGGAGCAAGCATGAGAGAAAACGCAAGTTATTTGGTTGAGGCATTGGAGAGTAAGGATTTAAGTTCCATTCGCGTTTTATATTCGTTGTAATCTTTCATCAATGATTTGACAAAGAGGCGTGCCATTTTCGCCGCGCCATCACGATTGAAGTGAATGTAATCGTCAATCGCAAGTGGCGGCATGGCACTGACAAATTCGGGCATAGAGTTTTCGCCGCCCATCGCTTCATACATATCCCAAAATACGCCGCCGACTTTATGCACTTCTTCTTTGGTTACATCGCGCACTTGCGCCACCGCAGGATAACTGACCATTTCGCCGCGCACGCTCCTCGACATATCCGCCAAGCCAATCATAATAATGTGAAGACCGTGATTTTTGAACACCGCAAGTTGTTTGGCAAATGCTTGTCGATACCAATCCAAATCTTTTTGGTTTTTAATCACGGGCACCACATTGCCACCGAACTGCAAAATCACAGCGCGCACGTTGAGTTCGCGAATGCAGTCAGCAAGCAAGGCTGAATCAACCTTCGTGAAATCTAAGCCTGATGAACCGCGAATCGGAATGTTGTCGACGCACACACCGTTTTTGCTGTCGAGCGCAACGGCGTAAATATCGGGGCTTTCGCCAGAGAAGTGAAGTTTGAGTTCTTTGGCGGCGGAGTCAAGCGTCCAAGTCACGCTGTGTAAGCCTCGCCCTGAACGCAGAAGTTTCGTGCCTTGCGAAACCCCATCGGCTATAAGCGTTGCTTCAGCAGGACTTTCGCCATAGCCGTAAAGAATTTTCACGCGCTCAATATCTCGACTAACTTCAAACGAAAGCCGTCCTTGCTTGAACGAAAGCGACGCCGATTTGCCTTCGTATCGGCAAAAGGCACACATCACGCCGTAGCGGTTGTGGTCGGCTTGGTCCCAATAATTTCCGAAAACGACATACCGCTGGAAATTACCTGACCATGAATGTTGTATCGACATGGGCACAGCCACAGGCACAGGGCACATTAAGCCCGGACCAGAGCCGCCAAACTCTTGTTGCAATCGCGCCCGAATCACGCCCGTCATGCGGTCTTCCTCGATTTGCGAATCGCCGTAATGCAAAATGCGAATCGAGCCGCCGTGCTGTTTAACGCTATCGAGCAATTCAAACAAGGGATACAAAACGGCTTTATTGTTTTCAGGGTAATGCAGGCGCGTGGCGTCGGTGCTATCAATGATGAATTCAATTTTTTCTTCTGTTGGCGTGCTGATTGTTTCGGCAGTATCGCGGTTCAGCGTTTGAATCATTTTTTCCGCCGCTAAATTATGCTTTGATGCTTTCGGCAGAAAAATTTCTCTTGCGGTTGGAAAATAAAGCGTCAGCGATTCCGTTACGGGAATGCCCTGCGGTGGAAAAACCGCCGCAACGCACAGAAGCACGGCAAGCACAGAAAGCAAAAAAATGAATTTTCTAAACGGAGACACGGCGATAAGAAATAATGAGTAATGAAAAAAGGATGCGCAATTTTGTTTGTCGTTCTGAGCAAAGCGTCAAAGAGTTAAGAGTTGATAGTGAAGAGTTAAAAGTGAGCGTGAGCGTGCGTTCAACTTCTAACGCTTCACTTTTCACTGTTAATTCTCAACTCATTGTGGATTCCTCACGCTGTTCGGAATGACAAACTGCCACACTCGTCAGGTCATTCTGAGCGAAGCGAAGAATCTAGTTTTAATGAGGAGCGAAGCAAGCCATTCTTCACTACTCACGCTTCACGATTCATCATTTGCGTTTTTTCGGCTTGTAATTCAAATACGCTTGAAGCGATTTAACGCCGAAGTCTGATTTGCGCAACTGTTCAATGCCGGCGACAGCGGCTTCTGCGCCTTCAATCGTTGTAACCCACGAGACGCCCGAGAGCACCGATGCCGTTCCAATCGATTGCTCATCGAAGCGCGACTTTTCGCCGAGCGGCGTATTGATGACGAACTGCACCTTGCCAAGCATAATCACATCAAAAATGTTCGGTCGCCCTTCACCGACTTTGAACACCGGCTTGCACTCGACGCCATGCTCTTGCAAGAATTTCGCCGTGCCGCTTGTACCGATGAGGTCGAAGCCCATATCGTAAAAGCGTTTCATGATTTCAACCGTGTGCTCGTTCTTATCGCCGTCATTAACGCTGACGAAAACCGTTCCGCTCGTCGGTAATTTGCTTCCTGCCGCCAATGCGGCTTTGGCAAAGGCTTCGCCAAATGTGGTTGCAAAACTCATCACTTCGCCCGTTGAGCGCATTTCAGGACCGAGATAAACGCCCGATTTGAGAAACTTCGCAAATGGAAACACCGGCTCTTTAATCGTGATGTGTTTGAGTTTCAAATCGTCGCAATCTTTGAGGTTGTAAGCCACTTTGAGTTTGGAAATCTTTTCGCCAAGCATCAAGCGGCAGGCAACTTTCACAAGCGGCATGCCTGTCGCCTTGCACACAAATGGCACCGTGCGCGAGGCTCGCGGATTGACTTCCAAGACATAAACCGTTTTGCCTTGCACGGCAAATTGCACGTTCATCAGCCCAACCACCTTCAAGGCTTTGGCAAGTTGGCGCGTATATTTTTTCATCGTTTTAATCACGGACGATGCAACGCTCATCGGCGGCAGAATGGACGTCGAATCGCCGCTGTGAATGCCTGCGGCTTCAATGTGTTCCATGATGCCTGCTACAACACAGTCTTTGCCATCGGAGAGCGCGTCGACATCGAACTCTTTAGCGTGTTCCAAAAAACGGTCGATGAGTAAGGGATATTCGTCCGAGACATTGAGGGCTTGTTTGACATAGTTCTCGAGCGATTCGTCGTTGTAAATAATTTGCATGGCTCTGCCGCCGAGCACGTAAGAGGGACGAACCAAAACGGGATAGCCAATGCGTTTGGCGATTTTCATCGCTTCGTCGAGCGTGGTGGCTGTGCCGTAGTCGGGGTGCGGAATGTTGAGTTTATCGAGCAGTGCGCCGAACTTCTTGCGGTCTTCGGCTAAATCAATGCCTTCGCTTGATGTGCCGAGAATGTGAATGCCGGCTTCTTCGAGCGCAGTTGAAAGTCGAAGCGGCGTTTGTCCGCCGAAACTAACAACGATGCCGTCAGGCTTCTCGAGCTCGAGAATGTTCATGGTGTCTTCGTAAGTGAGCGGCTCGAAGTAGAGTTTATCGGCGATGTCGTAATCAGTGGAAACGGTTTCGGGATTGCAGTTAATCATGATGGTTTCGTAGCCCGCCTCGCGAAAGGCAAATACGGCTTGAACACAGCAGTAATCGAACTCAATGCCTTGTCCGATGCGGTTTGGTCCGCCGCCCAAAATTACAACCTTCTTTTTCTTAGAGGGTTTGGATTCGTTTTCTTCGGCGTAAGTGGAGTAGTGATACGGCGTTTGCGCGTCAAATTCGGCGGCGCACGTGTCGACAGTTTTGTAGACGGGTTTAATGCCGTTCATTTCGCGCAAGGCACGAATCTCGTGCTGAGAAACGCCGAAAATATGGGCAAGTTGAATATCAGAGAAACCAAATTTCTTGGCTTGCAGAAGTTTTTCTTTGGGGAGTTTTTGTGATAGTTCGTGGAGCGCGTGTTTGGATTCGGTCATGGATTGTTTTTCGTTGAAGTCGTGCGGGCATGAAGATACAAAAGCGCACGAACATTTTCATGGCAAAGACATCGCGCCACGCTTCTCTCGTTTAACCTTCTCTTTCACCAAAGCAAACTGGTTTTGATACAGTCAGGGCGATTGAGCGCAACATCATAGCCAACTTCATATTGCGCAATCGGAAAGCGATGCGTCAAGAAGCGAGCAACATCGATGGCATGGGTTTCGAGCAAGGTTTTGGCGGTCAGTTTTTCATCGTATCGGGTAACGGCAGAAAAGATGAGTTGAGGCTCTTTATCTTGAAGCAACCGGTAATCGGTTTTCATGACTTCGTAATTGCCTGCAAGCAAGAATTTGCCTTGTGGTTTAAGAAGGCGAAGCGCGGATTCGAGAAGCAAAAGCCGACCTGTGCATTCGATAATGACGTCGTAGCGGTTGTTGTAGTCGGCGGTGAAATCGGAAAGGTCGAGGGCAATGTCGCGCGCTTTAGCAAGGTCGCCGCGTTGAATGAACATTTCGCACGCATCAACGGCGGTGAAGTTGTAGTAGTGAAGCACTTCGGCAATCGTTAAGCCAAGTGCGCCAAGTCCCAAAATTAAAATGCGTTCTGCGCGTTCAAGGTCGAGTTTATGGACGGCAGAAAGCGCATCGGCAAGCAATCCAATGAGCAAGTCGCCTTCTTCGGGCGCACGGCGGAGCGGCAAAAAATCGCCTTCTCTAACCATCACGCTCTCGGCTTGACACCCAAACACCGATTGAACTTCCTCCCACTTTTCCGACTTCCACGCATAGACATATTCGCCAAGTTCAACGCTCGTAACGGCAGAACCGACTTCAATCACTTCGCCAATGCACTCGCTTCCGGGCACAATAGGAAATTTCAGTTCCTTGCGCGTGATGGATTTGCCCGTCAATAAAAATCGCTCAATGCCCGCCGAAATGCTCGTCGCAATCGTCCGCACCCGAATTTCATGCTCGGAAAGCGGTGCAGACACTATCGGAAGAAATTCAAGTTTGTTGGATTTGGTATAAACAATCGCGTTGGACGGCATGGTCTTTGGAACAGCGTTAAAGGTGCTTCAAAGCAAATTACGCGATGTTGGGGCGGTCTCAAAAAGCCCTTCCAAAACTGAAAGGGCTTTGCAGATGGAAAAGGCTATCAAGCAACTTCAAGCATGGTGTTTGGCGCAGCGGCTTTGATGTCGTCCGTAGCAAAGGCTTCATACTTCTTGAAGTTCTTGACGAACTCTTTGGCGAGCCACAGGGCTTTTTGGTCGTAAGCGTCTTTATCTTCCCAAGTATTTTTCGGAATCAAAACCTCGTTGGGCACATTCGGACAAGTGGTAGGGACGGAGACTTTGAAAATCGGGTCTTCGACATAATGAACATTGTCCAATTCGCCTGCCAGTGCGGCATTGACCATAGCGCGCGTGTAAGCAATTTTCATGCGCTTGCCTACGCCGATACCGCCGCCCGACCAGCCTGTATTGACAAGCCAAACGCGCACATTTTCTTTGGCGATTTTTTCGCCCAAAAACTTCGCGTATTCCGTTGGGTGAAGTGGCAAGAACGGTGCGCCGAAGCACGCGCTGAAAGTCATTGTTGGCTCTTTAATGCCGATTTCCGTGCCCGCAACTTTTGCCGTATAGCCTAAAAGGAAGTGATACATCGCTTGTGCAGGCGAGAGGCGCGAAATCGGCGGCAAAACGCCAAAAGCGTCGCAAGTCAGAAACACAATGTTCTTCGGCTTCGGACCAACGCTCGGCAAAACCGCATTCGGGATATACTCAATCGGATAAGCGCATCGCGTATTTTCAGTGAGCGAATCGTCAGCGAAGTTAATCACGCGCGTGGTTTCGTCCATCACGACATTTTCCACAATCGCGCCGTAGCGAATTGCGTCGTAAATGAGCGGCTCGTTTTCGCGCGAAAGGTTAATGCACTTTGCGTAGCAACCGCCTTCAATGTTGAAGATGCTCGTTTCAGACCAGCAATGTTCATCGTCGCCAATCAAGCCGCGTGTGGGGTCGGCGGAAAGCGTGGTTTTGCCTGTGCCTGAAAGTCCGAAGAAAACCGCACTGTTGCCGTCGTTGCCAACATTCGCCGAGCAGTGCATTGAGAGCACGCCGCGTAACGGCATCAAGTAGTTCATAATCGTAAAGACGGATTTCTTGATTTCGCCCGCGTAGCCTGTGCCGCCAATCAAAACAAGTTTCTTTTCAAAATTGAGAATGACAAACGTTTCGGAAAGCGTGTGGTCTTCGTCGGGCGAGGCTTTGAAGTTCGGAACGTCAATCACGGTGAAGTCGGGCGAGAAAGCGGCAAGTTCTTCGGTGTTTGGACGAATAAACAAGGCTTTGGCAAACGCGCTGTGCCATGCAAATTCGGTCATCACGCGCACTTTCAAGCCGTAGGTTTTATCAGCACCCACGAAAACATCTTGCACATAGACTTCGCGTTCAGAAAGGTAGCGAAGGACTTTTTCGTGAAGCGCGTCGAAGTGCGCAGGCTCAAAGGGCTTGTTGTTTTCCCACCAAATTTTCTCTTGGCTCGCAGGCTCTTTGACGATGAACTTATCGTTGGCGGAGCGACCTGTTTTCTTGCCCGTCTTAACGACGAGCGCACCTGTGTGGGATAAATGTCCTTCGCCGTTTTTGATAGCAAACTCGATAAGGTGGTTGATGCTCGGATTGTGGTAAACGGGCTTTTTAGGCGTGAAACCGAAATCGTTTGTCATAGTTCGGAATGTGTTGTTGATTGAAGAAATGGTTTAGGCGTAACTTAATAACTTTCGCTTTCATTTGGAAAGTCTTGCCGTTTGACATCGGCAACGTATTGCTTAACTGCCT
>CALGMC010000221.1 GCA_937959145.1 uncultured Chlorobiales bacterium | reverse complement strand
CGTGAGCAGGTCGGTGCGAGAAAAGAGGCGTGGCTTTGTGTAAGAGCCGCCGAAAGTGAATGTCGTGCCTGAGGCGCGTTCTTCGATGCTACTCGTCAGTTGTGGGGTGAGCGCGCTTCCGAAAAAAGTTTCTCGTGTTCGTTCTACCGTTCCGAACATGATGTTCATTGAAACGCCCAAGCGAACTGTTCCTCTGAACCGATTATTGTATGGCGTGAAGGCAAGCGCAAGCGGCACGGTGCTTAATCCGCCGACGCCGCGATAGCGATACTCGAGGTTGGTTGTATCCGTTTCGGGAAGTTCGAGCCGCCCGATTTGTCGCTGATTGTAGTCCAATCGCGAATACGGATAAACGCCTGTGGCAAACACGGTTTTCCAAATCGGAACGGCGAAGCCTGCGCCGCTAAAGCCTGTGAAGGCTTGATAAGTCGAGCCGAGATTGCCCGTCGCCGAAAACCCTGTGTAAGACAAATCGCCGCTAATGCGCGTGGTGTTAATCGCTGAAAGCATCGCAGGATTTAGGCGATTGATGTAAAGCGAACTCGGAACGGCAACGCCCACATAGCCCATACCGCTCGATTGCGACGAGGGCAAATACGACAAGTCGCCAAGACCAAATACCGAATAAAGCGACCCTTGCGCCCGAAGCGATAATGAACAACAAAAGAAGGTGAGAAATACAAAGAGACCTTTTTTCACAAGCAGATGAATAGGTGATTTCAACAGAAAGATATGATGTTTTTTAATGAATGATGCGACCAATTCTCTCCCAACGAACGGTGCGCAATTTTTCAAAAAAGTTAGATAAATGCACATCAGGATTCCACGACCAATAAATGAGCAACGCTGAACCGATGATGTGCGATTCAGGCACGAAACCCCAATAGCGCGAGTCATGCGAGTTGTCGC
Source organism: uncultured Chlorobiales bacterium (assembly GCA_937959145.1). Taxonomy (GTDB): domain Bacteria; phylum Bacteroidota; class Chlorobiia; order Chlorobiales; family Thermochlorobacteraceae; genus JANWWM01. Next base: position 10,791 of record CALGMC010000221.1, on the reverse strand, counting down.
GATTGTCGCCAAGCATAAAATAATAGTTCTGTTTGACTTGATAAGTATCTGTTGGTTTGCCGTCTACATAAACCGTTCCGCCCATGAGCGCGACGGAGTGCGATTCATACTCCAAAATTAATTTGTAAAGATAAAACGACTGCTCGTCGAGCGTGAGCGTGTCGCCTTTTTTCGGAATGCGCACTTTGCCGTAGTTGTCGCGATTGAAGGTCGAGAAAAAAGGAAAGATGGCGCGGTCGGGCTTGCCCAACGGCTCGGTGTCGTCGCCGTATTTGGCATCAATGGGAAATGCCTGTTCAACATCGTCGACAAAAACGATTTTATTTTTGATTTCAATCGTCTGACCCGGCGTCGCCACACACCGTTTGATGAAGTTCGTTTCTTTATCGCGCGGAAACTTAAAAACCACCACATCGCCTGGCTCTATCGGTTTGAGTGCGGGAAGGCGAATGTCTGTAAAGGGAAGTTGCGCGCCATAAAGAAATTTATTGACGAGCAGAAAGTCGCCCACGAGCAACGTGTTTTCCATTGAAGAAGAGGGAATGCGATAGGCTTCGACGACAAAGGTGCGAAGCACGAACGCAATGATGATGGCAAATAGAACGGCTTCGAGCCAATCGCGCCACCAGCGTGCGTTAGGCTCTACAAGTGTTTCATCTTCGTTCAAAGGCTCTTGTGCGTGCTCGTTGTTCATTCAAATTACTTCAAAAATGTTCCTAATCGGCTCCAGCGAACCGACGCGATTTTCCCAAAAATGTTGAACAATGGTAAATCAGGATTCCACGACCAATAAATGAACAGCGGCGAGCCGACAATGTTGGATTCAGGCACATAGCCCCAAAAGCGCGAGTCGAGCGAGTTGTCGCGATTGTCGCCAATCATGAAGTAGTAATTCTGCTTGACGATGTAGGTTGTGGTCGGCTGTCCGTTCAGCACGACTTGACCGCTAACCAAGCGCGCTTGTTGTCCTTCGTATTCCAAAAGGTAGCGATAGTATTCGTAGTTCTGTGCCGTGAGCATAAGGGTATCGCCTTTTTGGGGAATGCGAATCGGTCCGTAGTTGTCCTTGTTGTAAGGCGCGTATTTCGGAAAGATGGCGGGGTCGGGATAGTTCGGTGGTGCGGCTTCGCCGATGAATTGTCCTTGTTCAGGCAGAGGGGATTCAACGCCGTCGATATACATCACGCGATTTTTGATTTCAAGCGTCTGACCTGCAACCGCGACACATCGCTTCACGTAGTTTTCGTCGGTGCGCGGCTGAATGAAGACGACAATATCGTTTTGCTTGACTTCGCGAAAGCCGGGCAGGCGATAGCCAATGAGTGGCAGGCGCGGTCCGTAAGTCAGTTTGCTCACGACGAGAAAATCGCCGGGCAAAATCGTGCGCTCCATTGAGCCGGTCGGCACATTGTAGTTTTGGAATAAAAACGTGTTAATAAGAAAAGCGGCAACAACCGCAAAGACCGCCGCGTTCAGCCACTCGCGCAGTGCCGATGGCTTTTCACCGCCCGACGCCTTTTCAGAAGATTTCTTGGATTTTGATGATGGCGAGTTCATGTCAAAGTTGGTTTGTCGCGTTGCGCACGAAAATAGACAAAATGAGCGTGATTACGGTCGGATTTAATTTGCCCGAATCTTGAAGTTTTAGGAGCAGTTTCAAAAGAGCTTCGTAGGTCAGTTCTGCTTCAAAGAAGTTCTTCAAATGATAATCGTAGGTGGCGTTGTTCAGATGAAATTGCCCTTCGCCCTTGTTGCCAAAGTGTTGTTTATCTGAATAGCTGATGTTGCGCCCGATTTGGTCGGGTGTAATTTTGAAAATTTGAACTTTATCGGAGAAGAAAATTCCGTAGTAAAGGATGTCAAACTGCTTTTTCTTGATTTGCTGAATGTTGCAATCAAATTTATGAAGTCTCCATTCAGATGAAGCAAACATTCTCTCAGCATTATCGGCACTGACGATTTCATCGAGGATATTTTGGGATTGAATCGTCGCCTTGTGTTTGCGGAGTGCGCGTGAAAACTTGACTTCAATCCGCTGTTTCTGTTTCTCGTCAAAAAGGTCGTGCGAAATATCTTTTCCCCAATCAGCGTTTGCTAAAATTTTTATTAAGTACTCGGTGACCGTCCCGAACCGCCTTGTGTTCAGTGCGAAAATGCCGTTGCGAATTTGGCTCGGTGTGTATGCTCGAAGCGACGATTGTTGATTCACATGAATTTAGAACAAGGTTAATGAGTCCGTTTCGTTCCGCTCTTCTCTGGATTGTTCAACTAAAAAGTCGTTGATTTCAGGAAAGGGGTTGTGATGTTGCCAGCCAAGAGAGCCAGTTTTTCGCAAGTGCTCCAAGCGACGAATGGTTAATTCTGCAAAAATCGGGTCGCTGTCCATCGTCAAAACACGGCGATTCATCAACTCTCCAACAATGAGCGTTGTGCCTGAATGTGAAAAGAAATCGGTAATGGTATCGCCTTCGCGGCTACTGGCTTTTACAATCCGCTCAATCGCTTTTATTGGCTTTTGAGCGTAGCAACCAGAGACGTTTTCATGCATTCTGTAAAACACTTGTTGAACATCAACCCAAACATTGCCTGCACGAATGTTCTGTGATTTGCTTCGCTGAAGATTTTCAGTTTTCTCGCCGTTTATCTCTTTGTAGTAGCCGCGTAAAATTTTTGGAATGTCGGTGTATTCCGCCTCAACGTTGAAATAGGCGTTGCCTTTGGTGTAATACAAACATTCTTGTCGAACTGCCATCCAATTTTTCTGCGTGCCGTATCCACGTTGATTGCGCATGGTGATAAAACTGCGCGACTTCAATTCAGGATACCGTCGCATTAAAATCATGAAGTCGGGGAGCGGTTGGAAATGCTCTTTTTGGTCTGCGCCGAGCCAAACATACAGACTGGCATTGTCGGAAAGAATCTTCAAAGTGTTTTCAACCCAAGCCTGCGAGAAACGGAGATACTCGTCCAAGTTCATCTTGAATAAGTTGCTGGTGTTCTCGTTGCCAACAACCACATTATACGGCGGGTCTTGAATGGCAAGCGTGGCTCTTGCTTCACCAAATAGCATGAGGGCGTGGTTTGGATTCGTTGCATCTAATACGCCAACCTTGTGTCCGCGCACTCTATCTTCCCAAATCTCCCCTGACTTCAAGCGGCAAAAAGGCAAAACGCGCTGGCGCAATTCAGTGGCGGTATCCAATCTTCCAAATGGCTCTGTGGACATATTCATCAATCTTTAATTACAAAAACACAGTCGGCTAAACAGCGATAGGTTTGTCCTGCATATGAAAACTCTACGCGCAAGTCATCGAGATTCTTTTGTGTAAATCGGTCGAGATAATACAAGATGCTTGGCTTTAGCACATCTAAGTTGCGTCTCAGCTTCCAAGATTCATCATAGTTATTTTTGTCAACCAAGATGAGAAAAAGACGATTGGCGGCATCGAAACGCATTTCGCCCTGTTGTTCATACAAGTTTTGAATTAACTCTCTTGGGTTGTTGACCGTCTCGTTCAAAATCTGATTTCTCATATTGGCAATATCTTTCAGGACAGACAAACTCTGGCTGGTATTGCGATCTCTCAACTTTTGGACGATTTCGTAGTATGTATCGTCCGACTTCTTATGCGTTTGGAAAGCAATATTCAACTTCCGCGCATTTTGTTTGAGTTCAGTAAGCTCTGGTCTCAATCCAAACGTTTTGCGTTTTGCTTCAATAAAGTTTACGGGTAGATAAGTTACCTTCAAATCAAACGGAATTTGATTGACAAAGAAATCTACTTTTTTGATTTGACCGATAGCAGGAAGAACGATGAGGTGAGATTTAAAGATGTTCTCAATAAGAATCGAAGACCAATGGTTATACCAACTGCACAGCACATAGCCTTGAACGCTCCTTTGAATCTCGCCGTCCAACTTTGCTGAAAGTTCGTCATATGATTGATAAACTTTGATGAAGTCATCGACGAGATATTTATCCAAACTGTTCTTGTAGTCACCGCCCCAGTCATAATACCTTAACTTGTAAAGTTCAGAGGTCAATCTCTGTTCGTCATATGAGGTGCGTATTTCATCATGTTTGCGCCTGATGAACTGGTCTATCTGACGATGTGCGTTTTCTAATCCTTGTGATTGCAAGAAGTCAAAAACGGCTTCCGCTTTCTCTTTCAGTTTTGATTTCGGCAGAGTGAGATGTAGTTCGGAAATTAATTGAGAAAGCAGTTCAGGGCGCGTGAAAGATTTCAACTTCAGCCACAGCAAACCCGACGAGTTGAAGTTAAAATCGGAAAGATTGTTTGCGTCGTATTGAGACTTCCAGAAAGAAAATGATGTCATCAGCGTTGAAAATTCAAAGCGAATTTGGGTTTATTTTTACAGACAAACAGCACTTCATGGCTTCCTGCAATGCTTCCCTTTCCACCGCGACTGCTGACATATGGTTTAGCCTCTATCTGAACATCTTTATATCGAGCAATCAAACGGCTTAATGTTTCCACACTTGGGTAACTTCTGTCATTGAAACTGATTAACCAATGCGGAATGTGAACAGCTGATTCAAACAATTTTGTGAAAGAGTCAATCACTTCGGTCTTTTTGTCAAAGCCACTCCAAAGCGGTGGAGTGTATCGTTTTGTCGAGTTAATGAATGTTTTATCGCGCCAAGCGCGCGTGAAGGTTTCAGGCAGATGGTAAAACGCTTGATAATCCGCATGGCTATCGGTATAAGGCGGGTCTAAGTAGATTAAATCGGCGTGGTCAATGGTGGGAAGTAAGTCCAAGATGTTGGCATTAAAACTGCGATTATGTTTTCCGTTGTCGAAAACCGCACGGTTGTATTCTGGAACAAGCGACTTGAAGATGTTGGCTATAGGGCGAGCAATACTCGGGTTACGCTTGACACGCTCATGGTTTGCGGCATATGCAAGTGCTTTGTTGTGTGCGAAGTGTCCCATAATCACTTTTCGGGTCAAACTCCGATTCATAATCGCGAAGGCTAAGGCTTTTTTATAGATAGAACCAAGTTGCTCGACATTCGCACGAAAAGAATCCAAGAAGCGTGCTTCGCGCTCCTCGAAAAAGACGCCTGCGAATAACTCTTGCATCTGCGTTCCCGCAGCAGGATTTTCGCACAGGAGCAAGTCAATGTCTGCTTTATCTAATGTTTCACGGCCGTTCTCAATGAGCGCAAGCCCAATTTGGTGATTGAAGAATAGGAAATCATTTGTTAGAACTTCAATCCCGTATTTTTTGAACAGAAATGCGACGCTTTGAGAGCCAGCAAAGCCGTCAATCGCTCGTTCAATACCGTTCGGAATAAATTTCGCAATCCAATCGAGAAAAGGATACTTTGCACCTAAATACTGCGGTTGGGGGAATCGAAAGACATCATATTGATATTGCTCAAACAACATCGGCGTTAGTCTTCATCAATGCTCAACACAGCGAGGAAGGCTTCTTGCGGCACTTCGACTCTGCCGACTTGCTTCATGCGTTTTTTGCCTTCTTTTTGCTTTTCAATGAGTTTGCGCTTGCGTGAAATGTCGCCGCCGTAGCATTTGGCAAGCACATTCTTACGCATTGCGCCAATGGTTTCGCGGGCAATCACACGGCTACCAATTGCGGCTTGAATGGCGACTTCAAACATCTGTCGCGGAATAATCTCTTTCAATTTTCCCGCAACCTTCCTGCCCCATTCATATGCTTTTGATTTATGCACAATGATGGAGAGCGCGTCGACAGGTTCGCCGTTCAAGAGCATATCGAGTTTCGCGAGGTCAGATTCGCGATAGCCGATGTAGTCGTAATCGAGCGACGCATAGCCTTTTGAAACTGATTTGAGTTTATCGTAGAAATCGAAAATGATTTCGGAAAGCGGAAACTCGAAGGTGAGTTCGGCGCGCGTGGTGTCGAGATACTTCGTGTCTTTGTATTCGCCACGTCGGTCAATGGCAAGTTTCATAATGTTGCCGATGTATTCCGTCGTGGTGATAATAGAGGCTTTGATATACGGCTCTTCGACTTTTGCGATTTTCCCTGCATCGGGCATTTTCGCAGGGTTATCGACTTTGAGCACTTCGCCATCGGTTGTGTGGACGAGATATTCCACGCTCGGCATCGTGGTAATGATGTTCATGTTGTATTCGCGTTCTAATCGCTCTTGAACAATTTCCATGTGTAAGAGTCCCAGAAAGCCGCAACGAAATCCGAAACCCAGCGCGACGGAACTTTCAGGCGTATAGACGAGGGCTGAATCGTTGAGCGCGAGTTTATCGAGCGATTCGCGCATTTCTTCAAAGTCTTCCGAATTGACGGGATAGATACCGCTATACACCATCGGTTTAACTTCCTTGTATCCGGGAAGCGGCTCGGATGCGCCGTTTTCCGCCGTCGTAACGGTGTCGCCGACTTTGGTGTCTTTGACGTCTTTAATCGAGCAAATCAAATAGCCGACGTTACCTGTTTCTAAAATCGGCGCGGGCTGTTTTGTCATGCCAAGCGTGCCGATTTCTTCGGCGCGAAACACTTTGCCATTTGCAAAAAAGCGTACGTTATCGCCCGTTTTAAGCATGCCATCAACGACTCTGATGTAAGCAACTGCACCACGATAAGCATCAAAAACGGAATCAAAGATGAGCGCGCGCAAGGGTTTATCCACATTGGCAGGCGGCGCAGGAATACGCGCGACAACGGCTTCCAAAATATCTTCAATCCCAATGCCTGCTTTGGCGGAGGCTAAAATGATTTCTTCATCTTTTGCGCCAATGAGGTCGATGATTTGCTGTTTGACCTTCGGAATGTCGGCGGAAGGCAAATCAATTTTGTTGATAACGGGGACAATCTCCAGACCAGCCTCGATGGCGAGATAAAGGTTGGCAATCGTTTGCGCCTCGACGCCTTGTGCGGCATCGACAACGAGAATCGCGCCTTCACACGCGGCAAGCGAGCGCGAGACTTCGTAGGTGAAATCGACGTGTCCAGGTGTATCAATCAAATTCAAGATATAGGGCATGCCGTTTTTCGCGGCGTAGCGCATTTGAATCGCGTGAGATTTAATCGTAATACCGCGCTCGCGTTCCAAATCCATATCGTCCAAGAGTTGATTCATCATTTCGCGCTCTGAAACGGTTTTGGTGGCTTCAATCAGCCTATCGGCAAGCGTCGATTTGCCATGGTCAATGTGTGCGATGATGCAAAAATTTCGAATTCGCTCTTGCAGTGAAAGTCCTGCTTTGGTCGTCGGTGCGAGTGATGCGCTTTGCATAGTTCAGAGATGAATAAGTCAGAGTAAAACAAGTTTGATAAAGAGGAGGCGAATATACAAAATCACTTTTCAAGATATACGGTTTCAAGTTCGTTTAGACAAATAGAGACTTGAATTTTTGGTTATGAAATTTGGAAAAATAAAATTGATACTGCATTTTAGTATCATTGACAACAATCAACAACATCAACAACATCCCGCAGGCTACTTCTGCGGCGTTATTCTAACACAATGTTTCATCTCCGAAGTAGCCGGAGAGACTAACACAAACATTGTGGAAAATGTCTGTTCTAAAAAATCTTAATTCCAAGAATCGGAAAACGCTTGAACTTATTTTCGAGGAGCCTGTTCGCGCTGACGTAGAGTGGAAAAGTATTGAAAAGCTTTTCATTGCGCTTGGGGCTGATGTTACAGAGGGAAGTGGCTCTCGTGTCCGAGTTGCTCTTAACAACCGAAAGGCAATTTTCCACCGTCCGCACCCTCAAAAAGAAACAGATAGGGGCGCATTAAAATCGGTACGGCGTTTTTTGACGGGAGCGGGAGTTTCGGTGTAGACATAACATTTTCACTTTGAAATATGCTCAACTATAAAGGCTATACGGGGCGCGTCGAGTATGATGGCGACGCCAAAATTTTTCACGGCGAAGTGCTTGACTTGAACGACGTAATCACCTTTCAAGGCAAGAGCGTCGACGAAATTGAACGCGCTTTTCGTGAATCGATTGATGATTACTTGGATTTCTGCAAGTCCAGAGGCGAATCCCCTGAGAAACCGTTTTCGGGGAAGTTCGTTCTGCGCGTTTCGCCGCGCCTCCACCGCCGACTGCATCTCAAAGCCGCCGAAGAGGGCAAGAGCCTAAACGCTTGGCTTGTAGAGCAGTTGGAAAAATCGGTTTGAATGGCGTATTCCCCGCTATGTAGTCAGCCGCTACGCTTCCACCTGCGCCATCGGTTTCTCGAATTTGATTTCTAAATAGCCGTCGACCATTGCCGCCTCTTTTGGGGTGAGTCCCGCGAGCGAATCGGGCAGAACGATTTCGCGTGTGCGCGTGCCGACGGAGAGCGTCAGAACAGCACCGAGCCGCGAGAGTTCAATTTTATCGGAAGGTGCAAAGGGCAACTTCACGCGCAAAGTTGAGCCGTCTTCATCTTGACGGATGGAGACGGGCTTTTCATCATAGAATAGTTCTGCAGGATTTCTCTCGCCGTAAAGCCGCAAGCCAAGTTCGCGCAGGCGGTCAATGCCCGTAACCTCACTTTTGAAGAGCGGCACGCGGAAAATCGGCATCGGTGAAAAATCGTTTTCAATTGCCGATAAATACTTTTGTTGCGATTCATACCACTCGTCCATAAACCCTTCTTTGGCGTTGTCAGGAATCACCTTGTTGACAATTGCCGCGTCGACATGCATGCCGTAAAGGCTGAGGTAGGTCAGAGCGCGTTGCGATTCGGCAATCACCATTTTTTCAGGGTTCATCACGAGCCGCGCCGAAGTGAGAGCCTTTTTGTCTAAAATCTCGCGAATGTCTTTGAGGCGGTCGAGCGACCTATCCCAAACGCCGACCACATTTTCAGGCGCAACAATTTTGTTTAAGCCGGGCGTTACTTTTGAGACAGGGCGAAGCACAGGGGCGAGAATAAATTTTTCAATCGTGCGTGTAATTTTCAGCAGCCACGCGAGCACTTCGGGAAGCGATAAGAGCCGTAAACTCTCGCCCGTCGGTGCCATATCGACCACCACCACGTCGTAAGTGCCTTTGCCGTAAAAGTCGCGCAAGCGAAGCAGGCTGAAAAGCTCCGCCATGCCCGGAATCGAGGCAAGTTCGGCGGCAATGGTTCTATCTGCGCCAAGTTGCATCAGAAGGCTAGCGACAAAGTCGCGAATCACGCCCCAATTTTCGTTGAGTTCAACGTAGGGGTCAATTTCAACCGCATCAAGATTAGGTAAAACGGTTTGAACTTGTGCGGAAAGGGGAACACCAAGCGAATCCGAAAGGCTGTGGGCAGGGTCGGTCGACATCACCACAGTGCGCAAGCCTGTATCGGCGCAGCGAATCGCCGTTGCCGCCGCTGAACTTGTTTTGCCAACGCCGCCTTTGCCCGTGAAGAAAATAATTCGAAGTTTTTTATCGTTCATTGAAATGTGCTTAAAAAGCGTGAAATAGTGTTGAAGGAATGTAACACTTTTTAGTGGAGAAGTAAGTGCTTACGTGCATCTCTGGGCAAATTCTATGTCCAATCAATCGAAATTCTCATCACTCGAAATAAATAAGGCTCACCAGCAGAGTGCCAGCGAGCCTTCCCTCATCACCCAAAACAAAACACAAAGATAAGCTGTGTTATCTTCTGACTAATATAAGAGCAAGTCCCGTGCCAAACTTGATTTTCGCGCTTTCATTAAAAATACCCTAACTACCTTAAAGAGATAATTACGAATCGTAATAAGCGATTACCTTTGGAAATTACTTTGCGTAATTAAAAGGAAATTAGGCGTAGATTCCGCGTAATTTCAAGGTTTTTGCGACTTTATCAATCGCCAAGATGTAAGCCCCGATGCGCAGGGTCGTGTTATGCTGGATAGCCGTTTCCCAAACGGCTTCAAAAGAGCTTTTCATCGCGCGCTCTAAACGGCGATTAACCCGTTCAAGCGACCAGAAATAGCCTTGCTTATCTTGCACCCATTCAAAATAAGAGACGGTTACGCCGCCCGCATTGGCTAAAATATCGGGAACGGTGCGAATGCCGCGTCCAAAAACAATCGGTTCTGCATCGGCGGTCATGGGTCCGTTTGCACCTTCGACAATCAATCGGCATTTGAGTTTATCGGCGTTGCGCACAGTGATTTGGTCTTCTTTCGCCGCAGGCACGAGCACATCGCATTTGAGTTCCAAAAGTTCGGCATTGGTAACGCGCTCCCCGACATTGAAGTCGTCGAGCGTTTTATGTTCGTTGACATGCTCAATGGCTTTGGTGATATTGATGCCGTTAGGATTATACCAGCCGCCGTTCACATCGCTGATGCCGACGATGCGACACCCTTGTTCGTAGAGCAGTTTGGCGGAAATTGAACCGACATTGCCGAAGCCTTGCACCACAACATCGGCGTTGAGTGGATTCATGCCCAAGCGTTCCATCGCGGCAAGCGTGCAAATCATGACGCCGCGTCCGGTGGCTTCTTTTCGTCCAAGCGAGCCGCCGAGAATGAGGGGCTTGCCCGTAACGACGGCAGTTTCGGTGCGCTGAACATGCATGGAGTAAGTGTCCATAATCCATGCCATTACTTGGTCGTTGGTGTTCATATCGGGCGCGGGAATATCTTTATCGGGACCGAAAACGGACATCATGTTTGCGGTGTAGCGACGGGTAATTTTTTCAAGTTCAACGCGCGAGAGTTTGGACGGGTCGCACTTCACCGCACCTTTTGCGCCGCCGAAGGGTAAGTTCAAAATCGCACATTTCCACGTCATCCACGCGGCAAGGGCTTTGACTTCGTCAATCGTTACATCGGGCGCGTAGCGAATTCCGCC
>CALGMC010000220.1 GCA_937959145.1 uncultured Chlorobiales bacterium | reverse complement strand
GCTTCGGAAGAGAGGTAAAAATGTTCGTCGGTCATTGCCCAGCGGCATGGTCGGAAGCCGTTTCGATCGAGCCGCGCACCGACAGTTTGTCCGTCAGAAAAGGTTACGAAGGCAGGACCGTCCCACGATTCCATCGCTCTGCCCCAAAATTTGTAGAAGGGTTTATCGCTATTGGCAGGCGGAATGAGAATCGAGAGCACGTCATCGACAAACGGAATTGAACTGCGGTAAAGCAAGGCTTCCGCCATTTCGTTGAGCGAGCCTGTGTCACTGATGTTGTGATGCGTGAGCAATTCGCCTGCTTTTAAGCCGAGCGATTTTTCGCGCGAAAACGCCCAAGTGCGGTTGCCTGCAATCGTGTTGATTTCGCCGTTGTGCGCAATTAAGCGGAAGGGTTGCGCTTTATCCCAAGACGTGCGCGTGTTGGTGCTGAATCGCCGATGAAACAGCGCAAATCGCGTTTTGTAGTTCGGATTCTGCAAATCAAGATAAAAGGCATCGAGTTTATCAGCAGTTGTGAGGGCCTTGTAGACAATCGTGTTTGTGGAGAGCGAAGGGAAATAAAATTCGCTCATGCCTCGCTCGGCGGCGCGGGCGCGCGTGTATTGTTTGGCGATGTAAAGAATGCGGTTGAACGCCGCGTCGGTGCGGCAGTGTTCGGGGCGACGAATCACCACTTGCTTAATGGCAGGCATTGATTTTTTGGCTTCTGCGCCAAGCACGTTCAAATTCATCGGCACATCGCGATAGGCTTCAATGCGCAAATCGAAAAATTCAAACGTTTCGGTCAAGAGTTTGAGCGCGATGCGTTGCCCTTCGGAATCAAACGGAATGAAGAGCGTTGCAATGGCAACCGTTCCTTTTTCGTAGCCAAAAAGTTCAAACGGAATATCGGTCATGATGCCGGCACCGTCCGACGAAACGCGGTCAGCACCACACGCCCCACGATGCTCGACGCATCGGAGCGCATATAGGGCTTGTTTCAAATGCGCGTGTGTTGCGGTGTTTTTACGGCTGGCAAGAAAGCCCACCCCGCAGGCAGATTTTTCATCGTGAAATTGCATTCTTGATTTCCTCCAAAACTGAATTAAAACTCCTTTGCTTTAAGAGGCTTCTCAGAGTGCGCGTAGGCGGTTAATTGGAAATGTGCTTTGCAGAAATGTTTGCCGTAATAATCAAAAAAAATTGCTTTTCGGCAACGTTTTTAGGGCATTAAACAAAAAAAGCCGCCCTGCAACAGACGGCTTTGAAGCAATGTGTGTGCGCAGATTTGTGGGCTCTGAGGGAGTCGAACCCCCGACCTACTGGGTGTAAACCAGTCGCTCTAACCAACTGAGCTAAAAGCCCTTTGCCTGATGGCTTTGTAAAGCAACTGCGAATTTACGTTTTCCAACTTCCTTCGCCAAACTTCCTGAAGTTTTCTTTGCAAGCAAACTTTGCATTATCTTCTGCACGATGTTTCTTACATTTCAGAGCATTGTATTAACTTCAACTTACTGGTAATGACGGATTCATACAACGAGAATTGCATTTTTTGTAAAATCGCGTCGGAAAAAATTCCGTCAAAAAAAGTTTACAGCGACGAGCAAATTTTTGCATTTCACGACATTGCGCCCGTCGCGCCTGTTCACATCCTCATCATACCTAAGCGACACATCGAAACGCTCGACGATTTAACCAGCGATGATGCACTTCTTGTTGGCAAACTTATTATCGTTGCCAAAGATATTGCGCGCACGCTCGGCATCGCCGAGTCAGGCTATCGTATTAACCTTAATTGCAAGCGAGACGGCGGACAGACCGTTTTTCATATTCATGCACATTTGATTGGCGGCAAATCGATGGGCTGGCCTCCGTTTCCAACAACATAGATGGTCTTTGACTTTCAAGCCATGAACATTTCACCCGAAGAGCGTCGCATTTCGCTTCTGAAAAGTTTCTTAGAGAAAGACTCGAGTGATTCCTTTTCTCGTTACGCGCTTGCGCTTGATTACATCAAACTGAATCGCCTTGACGACGCCGTTAAGGAATTTGAATACCTCTTGACGCACACGCCTGACTACACCGCAACTTATTATCACTTGGGAAAACTCTATGAAACACTCGGCAGAACGGCAGATGCTAAAAAGGTTTATCAAGATGGCATTTCTTTGACGGCGAAGCGCGGCGAGGCACATGCCAATAAAGAACTTCGTGAAGCTTTATTTATGCTCACGGGCGGCGATGACGATGACTGAATCAAACATTAAACACTCAAAAAACTAATTCGTCAACTGTATTCGGAGATTCTCTATGACACCACGTTTCAAACTTGCAACCGGGCTATTTGTCCTTTTGCTTCTCTCTTCGATTTCCGCTTCGGCACAAGCCACTGCCGATAGACAACTTCGTGTTACTTTCGGCGATGCGGTTGAAGGCAGACCGCTGGAAATTCGCGTCTCTTCGGTGATGGGCGCACAGATTGACCGCGCGGTCATTCGCTACAAAAACTTCGGCATTTCGGAGTATCGGTTTATTGAAGCACAGCCGCAAGGCAACGATTTCGTTGGCACGATTCCCGCCAATTATGTCATTGCGCCCTCGATTGATTTTTATGTCGTTGCTGTCTTGCGCGATAACACACAGGTTACCTTTCCATTTTTAACGCCGATTCAAACACCGGCAAATATCACCGTCCGTCCACTTCCTGAAGACCCAAACCTTGTGGTAATTTCCCCGTCAAAACAAGAAGCCTTGCGCCCCGAAGATGTGGTTATCTCATTTTCATACTACACGCTAAGCGACAAAATCAGCAAAGAACGCTCGCAGTTGTTTGTTGACGGAAAAGATGTTACGAAGAAGGCGATTTTCAGCGAGAACCTTGTTACTTACATTCCTGATGAACCACCAAAGCCGGGTCCGCTTCGTGCGGAATTTATCGCACGCGACGCGCGCGGCGTGGAGCTTGGCAGAACGAGCACTTATTTCAGAGTGAGTGCCGCTCCGAAAAAAACGCTCGATGAAGCCAAACGCGAAACACAAGTAGCCTACAACACACAGAGTTGGGTGGAAATGCGCCAAGAAAATGTCGGCGATACGAGCATTTTCTATGCGCGGGGAAATATCAATGCGGAAATGGTCTACAACGATTGGCTTCGTGTTGGAACGAACATTTATGTAACCAATGAAGAAGACGCACGCCGCCAGCCTGCAAATCGCTTCCTCTTCAAAGTCAATACTGACTACTTTGATGTGAAAGTCGGCGATGTTTTTCCTGATTACAACTTTTACCTTTCAAACGGCGTGCGCGTGCGCGGCTATGAATTGAGCGGCATGTTTGCAGGTCTGCGTTTTGCAACCACACAAGGCGACGCGGCTCGCGAAATTATTCCAGAGTTCGGCGCAACGCGCGTTATCTCCATTACGCAACCCGATTCTATCGCTCAAGCCGAACTCGACGGTTTCATTTTAGTTGATTCAACGGCGAATACGAAAACCTATAAGCAACTCTTAGTTCCAGGTGCGTTCCGACGTAATTACTTCACTGCCGTTGGCGGCTTTTTCAGCAAAGTCTTTCGTTTAGAGTTGCAATACCTGAAAGTCAAAGACCAGATTGACAACAATCGCCTCGATGCGCGCGGCGTGCGCCCCGAAGAGAGTGTTGGGTTTGGCACCAGCCTCAGATTTTCTCCTGTCCCGAACACCATTGACTTTTACGGAGACCTTGCGGTCGGCGCATTTAACACTGACATCACGGGCGGCTCGCTTAGCGCAGGACAAGTTGCGCAGTTATTGGGTAAGAAAGGACAAGATAGCGTCAATTTTGTGAACGATTTAGAGCGATTCCCTGGCGGCTATGAACGGCTTCGAAGCCTCATCACCGTCAATCCTAACCTTGCCTTTCCGACGCCGCTCGGTAGCGCAACTGCTTGGCGCGCAGGAACAACCCTCAACAACAACTTTGGCTCTTGGGGCAATTTTTTCAAGGTAGAATATGTGCGTCAAGGCGCGAACTTCCGCTCGCTTGGACTCGCGTTCTATCAGCCCGACATCGCAGGCATTCGCATCAACGACCGAATCCGCCTGCTTGAAAGTCGCTTGCTTCTCTCCTTCGCATTTGAAAGTTTGAGCGATAACCTTAATCAGCAACGCGACATTGAAACGCAGTTAGGACAAACCATTGACGGGACAACCTCACGGAACTTGCTCTCGCTTGGAGCATCTATTTTTCCCGGTATCAATCTCCCGTCCATTCGGTTAGAATATCGCCGTCAAAGCAACGTCAATAACGTTCCCGCCTCTTATCGCGATTCTATCAAACTTTCCGAAACCATACCTACTTTTATTGGCAATCGTAGTGCTCTCGGCGCGCAAATTGATAACGTCACCAACACTTTCAACTTTGACGTGCAGCAAACCTTTAATCTCAAAAACTCAAAAACGCTTCAACTTGGATTTAGCACGGTCTTCTCCAATCGGGGAGAAAATCGCGATTTGGGCATTCTCAATACCACCTTCGACACAACTCGCAACAGTGCCGTTTTGTTGGGCAACGTTTATGTTTCACCCTTTGATTTGCTTTCGGTTACATCGCAACAGTTTTCCAGCCGGACCATTTCGCTTAACGGAACGCTCACCTTTGCGAACTCGCTTCGCATTAACGGCGGTCTCTCAAACCAGAGTAGCGAATTTGTCGTTGGCGTTCGCCTCGATACCAACCAAGCACTTGGCAAGGTTACGCGCCGCGAATCATTGGCTGCTCAAACCTTCAACTCGATCGATGCGGGCGTTGGCTATGGGTTTTTGAACAATACCCTTCGCCCGACCCTTCGCGCCTCGCTGACCTTCGGCGATTTCAGCCGAACGCTCATCGGCGTGAGCACGATTTACGATATTACACCGACGCAAAATCTAACCGCTGACCTGAACTTTTTTATCGTGGGCGAAAAAGAAGCCAATGGGGTTAGAGTGCCAAGTTCGACCGACATTATCGCCTCCGTGCGATACCAAATTCTTCTCGGAAACTAACTTTCCGCCCTGACCCGTTTAGTGGTTATTCTGTTGGCTGTTCGCCTATTCTTTTTAAGCAAATGGTTCAATACCCTGCTTGCGGGAAGCGCGAACAGCCGATTATAGAACAGGTTATTTGAAAGGAGATCACGATGAACTTCAATCCAAATAAATTCACGCTTCGTGCGCAAGAAGCCGTACAAAGTGCGGCGGAAAAAGCCGCAGGGCTTCAACATCAGCAAATCGAGCCGGAACATGTGCTTCTCGCCATGCTTTCCGACAAGAACAACATCGCCTATCAACTTTCAGAAAAATTAGGGCTTCAAACCGAGCAAGTGGTCGCTGTTTTAGAGCGTCAGATTGACCGATTTCCAAAAGTGTCGGGGGCGTCGGTTTCGGGGCAATATATTTCGCAAAATCTCGCCAAAGTTTTTGACCTCGCCGCCACACAAGCCGAAAAGTTGAAAGACGACTACATCAGTTCGGAGCATTTATTGATTGCGATGCTGGAATCGGGACAAACCGTTTCCAAAATTTTGAAAGATGCGGGCGCAACAACTGACGGCGTGCTCAAAGCTCTTGCCACTATTCGCGGTTCGCAACGCATTACCGACCCGAATGCCGAAGATCGATATAATGCGCTCAAAAAATATGCTCGCGATTTGAACGACCTCGCTCGCAAGGGCAAACTCGACCCCGTTATCGGGCGCGACGAAGAAATCCGCCGCGTGCTTCAAATTCTCTCGCGGCGCACGAAAAATAATCCTGTTCTTATTGGTGAGCCCGGCGTTGGTAAAACGGCAATCGCAGAAGGCATTGCCCAACGTATTGTCAGCGGCGACGTGCCCGAAAATTTGAAGTCAAAGCAAATTCACGCGCTCGATATTGCGCAGCTCGTTGCAGGCACAAAGTTCAGAGGCGAATTCGAGGAACGCCTTAAAGCCGTTGTGCGCGAAGTGCAAGATTCTAACGGCGATATTGTCTTATTCATTGACGAAATTCACTTGCTTGTTGGCGCAGGCGGCGCAGAAGGCGCAGTTGATGCCGCCAATATCTTGAAGCCCGCACTTGCACGTGGCGAACTTCGATGTATCGGCGCAACCACGCTCGACGAATATAGAAAGTATATCGAGAAAGATGCCGCGTTGGAACGCCGCTTTCAAACTGTTTTCGTCGCCGAACCAAGTGTTGAGGACACCGTTTCTATTTTGCGCGGCTTGAAAGAAAAATATGAAATTCATCACGGCGTTAGAATTACCGATAGCGCAATCGTAGCGGCGGCAGAACTTTCCAATCGTTATATTTCTGACCGTTTTTTGCCCGATAAAGCCATTGATTTAATTGACGAAGCCTCTTCGAAATTGCGATTAGAAATCGACAGTGTTCCTGAAGCATTGGATAAAATCAATCGTGAAATCCGGCGTCTTGAAATTGAGCGCGAAGCCCTCAAACGCGAATTAGAGGCTGAAAAAGTATAATTTGAACCGCCGTCCATCATAATTTTACCTATTGGACGGCGGCTCTTTCTCGTTAGATTTATTTCTAACTCCACCAACATGCTCAATGCTTTCTCGCCTCGTCCTTTTTGTTTCACTTCTGCCTGTTTTCTGTCAAGCGCAAACGCTTTCTAACACCTCATTTGAACGCTTTCTAAACACTTACTTTTGGAAGAGCAATTATTTTTCTTCTCATCAACTTGGCATTTGGACGGTTACAGCGAATAATAATTTTCAATCTACCTTAATCAATTTAAGCGAGCGCGCTTTGCGCGATGAAAACGAATTTAATTTTAGCCTCTCCCGACCCTTTTACGCACAGTCGCAACTTCGTTTTGAAGGCTCAAATTATTTTCTTTCCGATAGCCGTAGTTTATTTCGTAATAATGCAGTTTCTAATCGTGTCGCGGTCGGCATTTCTTCAAGTCCTTCTACTTGGTCGCTTCTTGAAGCCAACGGCGGATACAAAGCAGAGCGACAAATTAATCAGTTCAATTCGGGATTTATCTATGCACTTCGGGGCGAACTCTTCGGCTATCAATTTTCTAATTTTGAGATTTCCTCGCGAGTAAATTTCTCTCAGGAATTTTTAGAACCTCGCCGAAATGAAGATAAAGGCATTTTTCTTTCACTTAATCAAAAATATAATGGTGCGGCTTTGCTCTTTTCAGGCGGCGTGAGCGAGGAACGGCGAGATTATTTTTCAAATGTGCTGGCTTCACAAGAACCGATAACGGTTGTAGAGCGACGAATAGAGCAGAATTTTTATACTATTGACAGCCTTTCGTATCGAACTTTTTCTAACCTAACGACGAGAGCAAAAGTAGAACTTCGCCGACGAGTGATTCTTCGTGAAAATAGTCAACAGTTTTCTGACTTAACGAATGCTGTCT
>CALGMC010000219.1 GCA_937959145.1 uncultured Chlorobiales bacterium | reverse complement strand
ACGCCGATTCAACATAAAAACTTGGAATGAGCGCGTTGAAGAAAAAGGTAACTTCACACGGCTTCTCTGCCGATTCTTTCCGCTTCTCTGCTTCTTTGAAGAGGTTTTGAAACTCCGTCGACTTAATTTCAGCGACGGCTTCCTCGAGAATTTTTTGATACAAATCGAATCCCAAATCAAAGACAAATCCTGATTGCTCTGCACCGAGCAAATTGCCTGCTCCGCGAATATCCAAATCTCTCAGTGCGACGTTGAAGCCCGAACCGAGTTCGGTAAATTCTTCAATAGCGGCAAGGCGTTGGAGCGCGTCTTGTGTGAGTGTTGAAGGCGGCGGCGTAAAGAGATAGCAATAGGCTTTTCGGTCACTGCGTCCAACGCGCCCGCGCAGTTGATACAAATCCGAAAGTCCGAACATATCGGCGCGGTTAATGATGATGGTATTGACATTGGAAATATCCAACCCCGATTCAATAATCGTGGTGCATATCAGCACGTTGAGTTCTTTTTGCAGAAAGTCGAGCATCACTTGCTCGAGTTCTTTGGTCGGCATTTGTCCGTGTCCGATTCCGATACGCGCTTTTGGCACAAGTCGTTTGACTGTGTCGAGCATATCGCCAAGCGTGTTAATGCGATTGTTGAGAATGAAGACTTGCCCGCCGCGTCCTAACTCTCGCGAAACGGCTTCTTGAAGCAGGTCTTCGTCATACTCATGCACGAGGGTTTCAATCGGCTGTCGGTTTTTCGGCGGCGTTGAAATGATGGAAAGGTCGCGTGCGCCCATCATTGAAAATTGCAGGGTGCGCGGAATCGGTGTGGCAGTCAGGATAAGCGTATCGACGGTCGGAAATTGCTCGCGCAGTTTTTCTTTTGCCGCAACGCCAAAGTGCTGTTCTTCATCGATGATAAACAAGCCCAAATCTTTGAACTGAATATCTTTTGAAATGATGCGATGCGTTCCGATGACGATATCGACCTCGCCCGATTTTATTCGTTCCGCAATTCGTTTGGCTTCTTTTGCAGAGATAAAACGCGAAAGCACTTCAATGCGCACGGGGAAATTTTGGAAGCGCAACTTGAAACTGTTGAAATGTTGATGCGCGAGAATGGTTGTCGGCACAAGCACGGCGACTTGCTTTCCCGATTCAACGGCTTTGAAGGCGGCGCGCATCGCAACTTCCGTTTTGCCAAATCCTGCATCGCCGCAGATGAGCCTATCCATCGGCGAGGGTGACATCATATCGGCTTTGACGGCTTCAATGGCGGCGAGTTGGTCGGGGGTTTCTTCGAAAATAAATGCCGCTTCAAATTCGCGTTGCCAAATGCTGTCGGGCTTATGTGCGAAGCCTTGCGTGGCTTTGCGCTTGGCGTAAAGTTGAATTAGGTTGCGCGCAATATCTTTGAGCCGCTTCTTGATTTTTTCCTTTTGCGCGTTCCACTTCTCTGAACCAAGCCGCGAGAGCACAGGTTTTGCGCCTTCCGCCGAAGAATACTTCGAGAGCAGATGCAAGTTTTGAAGATTCACATAAAGACGGTCGCCTTTGTCGTATTGCACCAGCACGGCTTCTTGCTCGGAATTGCCCGCCGAAATGCGTTCCATGCCCATGAACACGCCAATGCCGTAATCTTCATGCACGATGTAATCGCCAACTTTGAGCGCGCGTAATTCGCGCAGCGAAATCTGCCGACGCTTGCGCTTCTTGTGCCGCTTGCGCGAATGCAGTTTTCCGAAAACATCGGATTCAGTGTAGAGCGAGATGCCTTCAAAAACAAAGCCTTCGTAGAAATTTTCAGCAATCGTGTTAATCACCAACTCTCTTACTTCGCTCTCTTGCTCGGCGTCTCTTTCGGTTTCGGCTTCTAAAAACTCGATAATTTCTTTCGTCTCTTTTTGCGAAGTTGAGGCGAACACCACGCTTCTTCCGCGCTCATGGTCGCGCCGAATCGCTTTACCAAATTCGGAAAAGTTCGAGTTGAATTTTTGTTGCGTGCGTGCGCCAAACTCAATTTCACCTTTTCCGATTTTTTGAATTTCAAGTTGTCGGAACGCTCCCAACTTTGCCACGATTTCCTCTTTTTTGAAGAAGTCCGATTTTTCCACATCGGCACCGTAGTCGAGCGTGTTGTCAGTAATGACAAGGCTTTGCGGGCGGAGGTAATCCAAGAGCGACTCCGATTCAGGCGCGGCTTGTGCCAAATTAGCAACAAGTTCCGCTTCCGAAATTTTCTCTTTTGAAAGTTGAGATTCGACATCAATGGTGCGAATGGAGTCTACTTCGTCGCCGAAAAATTCAAGGCGAATCGCCTCTTTTGCATCAAACGAAAAGACATCAACGATAGAGCCGCGCACGGCAAAATCGCCCTCTTCCTCGATGAAGTCTTTGCGATTGAATCCGTTTTTGACGAGAAACTCTTCCAGACGTGCGTAGCCAATCGTTTCGCCTTGCTTGATAGTGAGTTTTCTTGTTTGAGAGAGCGTTTTCGGCAAGACTTTTCGGCACAATTCCGCAGGCGTGCTGAGAATCAATTTCTTTTCGTTGGAAAGGAGCAACGAGAGTGCCAGCGAGGCTTCAGCGGTAAAATCAATCAGGGTTTCTTTGCCCAAAAGAATCGGCAAGTCATTTTCGTATCGCTCGATGTCTTCGTCGTTGCAGATGAGTAGCACTGAGGCTTGTTCTTGCTTAAACACTTCGGCAATTACCAACGATGAGAGCGAGCCTTGAAGTCCTGAAACAGTTAATTTTCTTGTTGGAAGTTGTCGTTTTTGGTGGAGCGCAAGCAGTGAGGGAATGTGTGAAATTTTTGAAATGAAATTCGCGAGCGAAATTTTTTCGCTCTCAATGCGAAGGGCTTCCGTTGGAGAAGCGGCGTGATTTAGATTCATTCGTTGGTTTGTTCAAATTGAATCGTGCATCAAATTGAATCGTGCATCAAATTGAATTGTGCAATTATACAGATTTGCGTTCAAAGACGTTCCTTTGCTCTTGCGATTGCTTACGAGTTGCGTTCACATAAAAAGGCTAAATCGTCCGAATGAAACACGCTTGAAGTTTGAAAACCTTTTTGCGCGGCGTAACTTTGAATGAAGCAATTTAGACATACCATTACACTTAACGGCTGTTCAAAAAGGAGATTTGAATTATGGCAGAGCCAAAGAAACTTTCCCCGATGATGCAAAAGAAACTTGCTGAGCAGCAAGCCAAAGGTGCCGCGCCCGAAGCCAAAGCGGATACGCCCGCTGAAACGCCTGCCGCCGCTCCGAAACCTGCGCCCGCGGCTGCGGCAAAGCCCGTAACGGCGGTTGCAAAGCCTGCACCCAAAGTTGAAGGTGCATCGACCGTGCCCAAAATGACCACAGGCAAGCTGGAAAAAAATCCAAACGGAGAACGCTACGGCTACGGCGATGGACTTGCGTCCACATTTGGCACGCCGCCCGCCATCGACGACGCTTATGAGGCGGTGCGCATCGTCTCGAAAATTCCTGCAACGGTTTTAGACGGCGTCATCACGTTTTTCAAGAAAGTAACGAGTTGATTGAATCCGCAACGCTGACGCTCCAAACAAGCGTTCAGCGTTTTTTATGCGCGATACTTCCAAATCGCACGAAGCACACTGAAAGCGTCGTGCCACCTAATTTTTTTTCCTTCCTTAAAACTTCGAGCACGATATTCGATTTCTACTTCTACAATTTTCACGCCTTTTTCGCGCATGAGTTTAGCGCACTTCATCACAAGTTCGGCATCGATGCTGAAACGCGGCTCTTCAATCGTCAGGCGCATGAGCACCTCGCGGCGAAATGCTTTGTAGCAGGCGGCGATGTCGGAAAGGCGCAATCCCGAAAATTGGTTGGCAAGAAATGTGAGCATGCGATTTGCCAGCGTGTTGAAGAAGTATGCACCGCTTTTTTCCTCACGTGGATTTTGTTTGAAACGAGAGCCGAAGACGATGTCGGCATGATTGTTCAAAATTGGAGCAAGCATTTTGCCGTAATCGCTCGGCGCGTATTCAAGGTCGGCGTCTTGAATCAGCACAATTTCTCCCGATGCAAAGCGCAATCCTTCGCGCACCGCTCGACCTTTGCCTTGATTGGTTGAATGCCTGTAAAGATGCTGGATTTTATGGTCGCGGAGCAATTCAAGCGCAATGTTCTTTGTGCCATCGGTTGAGGCATCGTCAATCACAATGAGTTCTTTTTCAAGTGGAAGGGCAACACGGTGAATGCTCTCGATGAGACGCGCTATCGTTTCGGCTTCGTTATAGGCGGGAATGATAATGCTGAGTTTCACGATTTCGCCATCAAGTTATGACCGACAATTTTTGAGCGAGTGAAATATACCTTCTTTTTTCGGGCTACGGTCGGGCTTTGTGATTCCGCACAAATGCGTATTTTACTTTACACATCTCACCAACTTGTTTAACATTTTCACCAATGTCTGATTTCAAAGATTCAGGGATTCGTAAAGCAATTTTAATGGCAGGGGGATTCGGAACACGCCTGCGCCCACTCACCATCAACATTCCAAAGCCGCTCGTTCCGATGATGAATCGCCCCATGATGCACCACATCGCCAACCTCCTTAAAAACTACGGCGTTAAGGAAATTACCTCGCTTCTTTACTATCAACCCGAACATATTCGCAACTACTTCGGCGACGGCAAGAAATTCGGCTTCAAGATGAACTACATTCAAGCCGATGCCGATTACGGCACAGCCGGTAGCGTGCGCAACGCATATGATTTCATTGACGGTCGCTTTATCGTCATCAGCGGCGATGTGCTCACCGACTTTGACCTTGCCAAAGCCGTCGCCTATCATCAAGAACGCGGCGCAAAAGCCACAATGGTGCTGACGCGCGTCAAGAATCCACTTCAATTTGGCGTCGTGATAACGGACAAAGACGGCAAGGTTACGCGCTTTCTCGAGAAACCTTCGTGGGGTGAAGTCTTCAGCGACACGATTAACACAGGCATCTACATTTTGGAGCGTGAGGTGATGGATTTAATTCCCTATCGCGAAGATTACGATTTCTCAAAAGATTTATTCCCGAAAATGCTTCGCGAAAACTTGGGGCTTTACGGCTACATCGCCGATGGCTATTGGCGCGATGTCGGCACGCTCGCCGAGTATCAAGAGGCGCATTTGGATTGCTTGCACGGTCGCGTGATGATTGATTTTTATGAGGGCTACGAAAAATTAGCGACGGGCATTTATGCACACAAATCCGCCAAAGTCGACCTCGCCAAATGCAAACTTTCGGGCACGGTTTTGATTGGCAAGAATTGCAAAATTGGCGATGGCGTGGTGCTTCACAATTCAGTCGTGGGCGATAATGTTCACATCGGCGATGGCACTCGGCTCGATAAAACCGTCGTCTGGGAAAATACGCGCATTGGTGAGGGGTGTAAAATTACGCTCACCGTCATTTGCGCCAACGCCAAAATCGGTGATGAGGTTAAAATTGAAGAGCAAGTCTTTATCGCCGATAAATGCACGGTCGGCAACGGCGCAACGATTCGCTCCAACATTAAAATTTGGCCTGAAAAAGACATTGAATCGGGCGCAATTCTTACGCAAAGTTTGATTTGGGAATCGCGTTGGACGCGCGAACTTTTTGCAGGCTCACGCATTACAGGCTTGGCGAATATCGAAATCAATCCTGAATTTGCCGCCAAGCTTGGCGCGGCTTACGGCACGATTCTTCCCGAAGGC
>CALGMC010000218.1 GCA_937959145.1 uncultured Chlorobiales bacterium | reverse complement strand
TTTTCTAACAAGATACTGAATTGAAACTTACCGTCGGGCGAAACGTCAATCGGCGTGTCGTCTTTGAGCAGGCGAGCGTTGGGTTCGGTTTCACCGCGAATCTCGAGTTGAGAGCGCGTGGTGTATCGGGTGAGCGTATCGCCTTGTCGTGTTTGAAAGTCTTTCACGATGAGAAAGGGCGGCTCGGTATCGGGGCTACGCAGAATGCGGTAGGTGGGGCTATCGACACCGCGCAGTCCGAGTTTGTCGATGGCTTGAAGGCGAATAAATCGCGTTTCGTTCGGAAGATTTTTGAGCAACAGCGAAAGTGCTGATGTGGAATAGGTTTGAACATTCTGACTGAAATCGCGCTCGGAACTTATCTCAATTTGATATTTCGCTGTGTTAGGAACAGGATTCCATTGCAAGAGCAAGTCGTTGCGAAACACAACGGTGTCTAATCCATTCCATTGGAGGCGCGGTGCAGGCAAAAGTTCAACGGGCGGAGTTGGCTCTTTGCCTTTGAGAATTACCGTGCCTTGATTTTTCTTCAAGGTGATGATGGCTTCGCCTGATTTCACTTCCAAAGTGCCATCGTAGTTGGAAAGTTTGGTTGATTGTACTTCATTGACGCTCGCCCAAAATTTTCCTGAACGAACAGTCGCTTCTGAACTGCCTGCGCTCAATTTGAACGCACCTGACTCCTGTGCCTGCTTTGAAAGTTGCGAGAGCAAACTACCTTTGACTAAGGTGATATTGGCGTTCAGAGTGCGGTCAAGTTTATCGATGCGTGAGGCGCGCACAACAGCGGTGGTGGCGGGGTCAACCAAAACCTGACTGCCGTCAACAAAAACAAGCGATGCGGTGCTTTTTGCGCCTGTGCGAATCGCGTCAGATTCCGCAAATAAATCGCTTTCTTCGGTCGCTTGCCACACCCCAAGCAAGCCCTTGCGTTTATCCACGTCGCCGGTTTTCTTTCGTAGTTTAGCCTCAACGGCTTCGGTGCGCCGCGCCTCAACGGCTTTGGAAAGGATTGGCAGAGAAAATAAAAACGCTTCGCCTTCTTGAAGTGCATTGGCGATGTTTCCGTCGGCGACGGCTTTATCGTGGGCTTGAAGGGCGTTGCTGGTTTTCAAAAATTCTTGTTCGGCTAAAATCGGTGCGCCGCGTTTGACCAATCGGCTTAGTGTAGCGCGCTCGCGATTGACCTTTTGGCGCAAGGTTGAAAACGTCTTCAAAATTTTCTGTGCCGATGCTGAAAGCACAAACTCATTCGTGCTCGTGCGCCGCTCGGCTGAAGCGACGACAATCTGCCACGCGGCTGAATCACTTACAAGCCGTTGGGAAACTTGCATCAACTCGCTTGCCTTGAACACATAGCCGCTTTGGCGTGTCTGTGAAAAAAGCCATGACGGCAAAAAGCCAATCAAAATCAAAAAGATGAACTTCATCTCATGAATGGATTTCAACAGGTTCATTCGCATTGATGGGCAAGGTTATGGTAAAGCGACAACCAATTTGCGGGTTTGATTCTAAGGAAATGTTGCCGTCGTGCCGCGTTATGATTTCTTTTACGTAGGCTAATCCCAATCCTGTGCCGATTTCCTTGCTTGCCTTTGAGTTCTTAACGCGATAAAATTTGGTGAAGAGTTTATCCTGTGCTTCGGGCGGAATGCCGTAGCCGTAATCGGTAATCGCGAAAATCACATGGTTGCCTTCGGCATGAAGTTCTAATTCAATCGTGCGGTTTTCATCACCGTATTTAATCGCGTTGGTCATCAGGTTTTGAATCGCTTCCATGATTAACTCTTCCGAGGCGTAAATGGTCGGAATGTTGGCATCGTGATGAAACGCAAATTGAAGAGATTTTTTGCGGGCTTGAGCTTGAAGCGAATCCATGAGCAGTCGGACAATGCTAACAAGATTAACGGGAGTGCGCACAATTTCCTGCCGTCCCGATTCCAAGCGCATCACGTCTAAGAAGCGATTGACAAGTTTGAGCAATCGATTACCACTTTCGTGAATCATCGTGATAAATTCTTTTTTTGACTGCTCGTCAAACTCCATCGGTTGCAAGAGCAAATCGGAAAAGCCAATGACGCTGTTGAGCGGTGAGCGAAGTTCATGGACGATGATGTTCATGGTTTCGGCTTTGATTTTCTCGAGCTCGCGCTCTTGGGTAAGGTCGTGCAAGATGATAAACGAGCCCATCAAAATGTGGTCGGCGTTGTAAAGTGCGATGGTTTGAACGCGGTAAGATTCGATTGAATTTTGGAACGCGATTTCAATTTCGCTTTGATAGCGTTCGGTCTCGAAGGTGGCGATGTGTTCGTTGGATTTATGTTTCTTGACAACTTTAACAAGAGGGCAGTGAAAAAACTGCTCGCGCGTAGGTGGATTTTGAAAACCAAGTTCTTGGCAGAGTTCGGCGAAGCGTTTGTTTTGAAAGGTGAAGCGGTCGTCGCTGCCTGCAATGCCAATCATATCCTCGCTGTAGGTCATGAGGAGTTTATTCTTCCACTCCTCAAAAATGATTTTTTCTACGTTGAGTTTTTGATAGCGGTCGAGCGTCTCGCGCATGGAGTCGATTGTGAGCGAAAGCGCACGAAGTTCAGGAAGCGAAGACGGCGGCACAGGCTTTGAAAAATCAAGCGACTGCATCGGCTTGACGGCGTCAACAAGCATTTCAACGGGCTTCGTTACTTGCGCTGACGCAATCCAACCGACAACAAACGAGACTATCAAAACAAGGCTAATGAACGAAATCGAAAAGAGCATGAGGCGTGTGGTCGGCTGTAAAATCACGTGTTTGGGAATGAGCACTAAAAAGTAAAGCGGAATCGTTCGAAATGCGGAAGCAACCATCAAGTAAGAATCTCCCAAGTGTTCAATCAGGCGAGATTCTGAAAGCAAAGAAAGGCGCAGTTCA
>CALGMC010000217.1 GCA_937959145.1 uncultured Chlorobiales bacterium | reverse complement strand
ATACTTTGAATCGTTGAAGCCTTCATAAAGCACTTCCATAATTGCCAAGCACACATCAAGTCCGATGAAATCTGCCAGCGTGAGCGGACCCATGGGATGCGCCATGCCAAGTTTCATAATCTCGTCAATGGCTTCGGGCGTGGCGATGTTTTCATAAACGCATTGAATTGCTTCGTTAATCATCGGCATCAAGACGCGATTCGAGATAAATCCGGGATAATCGTTGCAACTGACGGGCGTTTTGCCAATGGCTTTCGCAGTTGCCTCAATCGCTTGAAATGTTTCGTCCGATGTTTGCAACGCACGAATCACTTCGACCAACTTCATCACGGGCACAGGGTTCATGAAGTGCATACCAATCACTTGCGCAGGACGTTTAGTTGCCGCCCCCAATTTTGTAAGCGAAATTGAACTCGTGTTCGAAGCCAAAATCGCCGACGGTTTGCAGTGTTCGTCAAGCGTTTTGAAGATGGATTGTTTGAGTTCAAAATTTTCGTTGACCGCTTCAATCACCAAATCCACATCTTTGACTGCACTGCTCAAATCGGTTGTCGGCGTGATGTGTTTCAGCGTTTCATCTTTTTGCGCTTCGGTCAAGATGCCTTTTTTGACTTGTCGGTCTAAGTTCGTGCCGATGGTTTTGAGTGCTCTGTCTAAGAACTCTTGTTTGATGTCGATAAGCCTCACGGGAAAATTGTGTTGCGCAAACACATGCGCGATGCCGTTGCCCATTGTTCCACCGCCGATTACGGCAATATGTTGAATTGTCATGGCTTTGAATTGGAATGTTATTTTTGAAAGTGATGCGTGAAAATAGCGAAGAACTTGCTTTTGACGGCACTCTGTCGGTTCAAAGGGATTCCTTACTTGCGTTCGGAATGACAGACTAATGAGGAATGAGTGGTGAGAAGCGAGGAACGAGAAGCGAGCCATTCTTCACTCTTCATTCTTCACTACTCACTATTCATTAACTTGTCATTCTGAGCGAAGCGAAGAATCCACATCGATTCAAATCTGCTTGACCTGCATTCCATTTGACCATTTAGTATTCAACTAAAAAGCGCACGGTAAAAAAGTTTTGAGATTGAGAGCCGCCGCGCGTAACGAAGGTTTGCAGTTGATAGCCATAGCGCGCTTCGAAACTTAGGTTGCGCACGGGTTCAAGCCGAAGATTGAGCGTTATCTCGTCGGTATCGACGCGCTCGCCGTCAAGAAACGGTGCAATCGGATTGACTTGAACGGTCTCATATGGACGAAGCAAATCGCCGCCAACATTGCGAATCAAAATTCCATTTTCATCAACGATGTTGTTTCCTTTGCGACGCTTGCGGAATTCAATGCTCGGACGAATCCAATCTGTTGGATTATATGCCACTTTCAAATACACTTCATCAGCGTTTGCACCAATCGGATGCCCAAGCCCCATGCTCCACGCCGAATACGAATTGCGCTCGTCAAAATGTGTGTAAGTGTAAGGACGAACCCGCGTGTATTCCGCCACAAACGATAAGTTTTTCAGCGTCAGAAATTCATACCAAAACATGCCAACTTGAAACGCATACTTGTTGCGTTCCTTGTTCAAATTCGAGAAGTCTAAATTTTCATCGAGAAAAAATGAGGCTTGAAACTCAATGTTTTTAAGGAAGTGCGTTTGAATATCGAAGAACATCGCCGCATTGTCGCGGTCTTGAAGCGAATGTTCGGCAAACTTATAGAATTGAAATGGATTGAGATAGGCAAGGTCGAAGCGACCGTGATAAACCACTACTGCGCCAATGCCAACGGCAAACCAATTCGGAACAAGCACGCGCAATCGCTGTGCAGAAAAATACTTCGTGTATCGCTCGCCGCGCGGAATCACTCGACCAAGCGTGTCGAAGAAGTTTCCCGATGTTGAGGCGTGAATTGAGGTGAAGGAAATCTGTTTGTAGTTAATGCCGAAGCGAATCGCATCGAGGTTTTGATGATTTCCTGAAAGCGTGAGGCTGGCACTATATCCCAAGCCGTAGCGCAGTTTTTCGCGTCCGAGTTGCGCGTAAATCATCACATCTTCTTTTGGTTCATATTGATAGCGCAAGTAGCCATCAGTGAAGTCGATGCTTGGTGTGCCGTCGATGTTTTCAACAAATTTGAAGTTATAGAGAAAGTCGGGGCGCGTGAGTTGCATGGTTTGACGATTGCCGAGCGTTGCGCCTTTGACAAACGCAAGGCTGTAGCCGAAATACTCAAAGAGCGTTCCGCGAAAACGAAATCCACCTTGCGCAATGAAGGCATTGTTCCGAAAGCGTTCTTCGGTAAAATCTAATTCTCCAAACAACTCAACAAACAAGCGGTTTTCGCCGTCGCGTGCGTAGAAGAGCATTTTTTCTTTATCGCCGAAGGCTTCACGAAAGTGATTTGGGGAAGCATCGACCGTTCCGAAAAAGTAGGTGTAATCGCTTGCGTGCTCTTCGGGATTCTCGAAGGTGCGTTGAAAGCGTTTGGTCAATTTCTTTTCGGTTT
The DNA here is from genome assembly GCA_937959145.1 of uncultured Chlorobiales bacterium. Classification (GTDB taxonomy): domain Bacteria; phylum Bacteroidota; class Chlorobiia; order Chlorobiales; family Thermochlorobacteraceae; genus JANWWM01. The sequence continues at coordinate 4,995 of CALGMC010000217.1, read as the reverse complement.
CGGAAAGGTCGCTCCAACGCGATTGAATCGTTTTAAGGTGTCTGATAATTTCGGCGCGTGAGAGCGAGAGCACATCGTCGCGATAGTCGAGCAGAATTTTTTTGACGCGCATTTCTTTAAGAAACTCATAAATGTTTTGCGCATGAAAATTGGCATCAAGCGGCACGGTCTCAACTTGCGCGAGCAGTTTGTTCGCAAAGAGCCAAACAAGGCTAACGAGCAATAGGCTCTTGCAGAAAAGCGCGATAGTGTTCATCAATGAACATTTTAATTTTTTCGGCGAAGATGGTGCGGTCGAAGCGTTCCGCATGGTTGCGAATGGCGGCGTGGTCAAAGTCGGTTTGCTCGAAGGTTTTAACGGCGTCAATCAAACTTTCGGCAGTTTGTTCAGGGAATAGCACGCCTGTTTTTCCGTTCAAGACGGTTTCGGTTGCGCCACCTTTTCCAAACGCAATCACGGGCGTTCCAGAGGCTTGTGCTTCGACAATCGTTATGCCGAAATCCTCTTCAGCCGCATAAACAAAGGCTTTGGCAGACGCTAAGTAAGTTTTGAGCGATTCAAACGGTTGGAATCCAATCACTTCAATGTTGCGCGTGGCATGTTTCAGAACGGATTTATCGCCTTCGCCAATGAGCACAAGTTTTTTATCGGGCATGCGCGAAAAGGCTTCGACGATTACATCAACTTTTTTGTAGGGCACAAAGCGCGCTACGGCAAGGTAGTAGTTATCCTTATTCGGCTTGAAGTCGAACTTTTCGACATCGACGGGCGGATAAATCACGGTGGCTTCACGGTTATAGACGCGCTTAATACGCCGCGCAATGTAGTGCGAATTTGCCACGAAGGCGTCAACTCGATTTGCGCTTGCCACGTCCCACATGCGCAAGTAGTGAAGCATCAGTTTTGCAATCGCGCCCCGCAATCCCTTGTCTAACTTGGCTTCGCGCAGATACTCGTGATAAAAATCCCACGCATAGCGCATTGGCGAATGGCAGTAGCAAATGTGCAGTTGATTTTGGTGCGTGAGCACGCCTTTGGCAACTGCATGATGGCTTGAAATCACCACATCGTATTTAGACACATCGAATTGCTCAATCGCAAGCGGCATGAGCGGCAAGTAACTACGAAACGACGTTTTCGCGAAGGGCAGATTTTGGATAAAACTTGTTTGTGCGCGTTTGCCGTGAAGCAGTTTTCGCGCGTCGTCATCGAAGAAGTCCACAAGCGTGAAGAGGTCAGCGTTCGGATAGAGCGCGAGCAATTCGCCAACGACTTTTTCCGAGCCTGCAACGATAGAAAGCCATTCGTGGACGAGGGCAAGTTTGTATGATTGGGCGTTCACAGCAGTTTAGTAATAGTTAAACATCACCATTGCCTTAAAGATAACATTGTCTAAGCGTGAGGCTCGGCGCGCTTCTCCAAAAAGCGCATAGCGCAATCGTCTCATAAAATTCTCTTTTGAACGAGTAAAATTGGACAGCACCGCTTGATGTTCAGGCGAAAGATAAGACACAAACAAACGCTCAAACTCCACCGCTTGACGCCACGCCGAAAGCACGGGCATATCACGTTTCTGCAAGAGCCTAATACGATTTCTGAATCGCGACATAAGCGAGGTCGTTTGTCCAAACACATTTTCACCATGCACGCGATAGTAGAGCGTCTCAGACGGGTCATACAGCACTTTGCCGATGCCAGAAATCACTAAGAAATTCCACCAATCGTGCATGTAAAAGTAGTTTGGCAGATGCCGAGAAAGCAATTCTTGTGCGACTTTATTCCACACTTGGGTGCAGCCAAACGGCACATTTTGGAGCAATGCCGTTTTGAAATCATAGTAGCGATATGGCGTTGATGAAGCAATCCGATTGAGCGATGTATCGACGATTTCAAATTCTGAAAAGTAGAGCAAGGGTTGTGTTTGGTCTTCTTGTTCGTGCATGGCGACGGCGCGTTCGATTTTGTCGGGCTTCCACACGTCGTCTTGGTCGCTGTAAGCAAAGTAAGCGCATTGGCTATTGGCATTGAGCAGTAGTTGAAAAAAACTCTTCGCTGCGCCAAGATTTTCTCCTTTTGTGAGACGGATATTTGAATGGGCGTTGGTATAGGCTTCGAGAATTTCTATGGTTTTGTCGGAGGAGCCGTCATCGCGGATGTGAATTAGAATGTTCGGATATGTTTGAGCAAGAAGGCTATCGAGTTGTTGCCGCAAGAATTTTTCGCCGTTGTAAGTTGAGAGCAAAATGTTGACCGTTGGGTTCATTGTCAGTGCCGTAAGGTTGAGAGGAGAACAGTGGGTGTTTGCACGAGGCAGTCGAGCGCAAGCCTCCATGCAGGTCGCGCAAGATGGTGTTGCAAGTGTTGAAAACTGCGTTTCGCCAAATTGAAATTTCCATCACGAATGTGATTGATGATGTCGTGCGCAAAGACTTTGATAATCTGTGTTGGCGTCGCGTTGTCAGGCATTTGCAACAGCGGAAGTCGGTGCTGCCATTTCTCAATAAACTTTTGATAAAATGCGCGATGTGTGTCGTTGTAAGTTCCGAAAGAAAAATGTGTTACATCGAGTTCAGTGCTTGCCATGACTTTGTAGCGCGTGTTGACTTGCATGCTAAAATCCAAATCGTAGAGATGAAAATGAGTGAATTGCGCTTCGTCGAAGGGAAATTCGCTCCACACTTTTTTTGTCGTAAAGATGAACTGTCCATCAATCGTAGCGACGCGGAACAAACCTTCTTTGCGGTTTGGTCGCCAAATGTTTGCGCGTCGCCCTGTGTGTTTGTCAATATGTTTAACGCGAAAAAAAGCGGCGGCTCGTGGCGTAGAGGGTTTCCGCCGCTCGCTCACGAAACCAATGCCCGCCACACCAATTGCGCCGATAGACGAATCGTTTTGAATATGCGATATAAGTTTGCGCCCCCAATCTTTTGTCACAATCACAATATCCTCGTGAGCAAAACACAAATACGGATACTTGGCTTTTTGCGCGCAAAGATTATAGACCTTGCACAACCCGTAGCGCGGCTCGCGATTATCAAAAATGATAAACTCATGCTCACACCCTACGGTCTGCGTAAAATTCTCAACAACTTGCTTCTGAAACTCGGGCGATATACTGCAAATGATAATCGATAACATATTCCTTTCGCGCTCACAGTTTAGGGACTAACGCTTGCGGCTGACAATCACATAACTATCAGCAATAGCGTGTTTGAGTGTCATTTGAAAAAAAGTTGGGGATAATGTTGCATCAAATCCAATTTCCGATAGCATGCTGAAAATATCATAGCCGAAGGTTCTGAATGCTAAAATTTCGCCGCGTATTGGGTCGCCGTGATATTCAGGCGGAAGCAAATGTTTGATTGTGCCTGTTTGTTCCACAATCGCACGCTCAACCGTTGGCGAATCGAGAAGCAACGGCACGGTAAAAATATGAAACCCGCCTTTCTTCAAGACACGATGAATTTCCGATAGGGCTTTCTTAAAATTCACCACATGCTCGAGCACATCTTCGGTAATCACGACATCAAATTCACTGTCTTTGAAGGTAAGTGCTTCTAAATTTTGACACTGAACGCCGTTTTTCTTTTCGCCTGCGGGCACATCGGGAAAGTATTCCGAGACGACATAATTTGAATTGTCTTTACCTAACACTTGACTCATCGCATCGCCCGAAGAGGCACTGTAAATTTTGAGCGTCCGAAAAAACGCGCGTGCTTCTTGAAGCGATGTTTCTTTTCGTTCAAACGCACGCAACATTTCGAGTGCCACATGACGCTGTCGTGAGACGCTCTTACACGAGGCGCAATGCAATCGCTCCCGCACGTGCGGCGCAGCGTGTCCGTCAAACGATAAAAACATCGTGTTTTTCCCACAAATCGTGCACTTCCCAAAACGATGATATCGCACATTTCGGGCAAGACCGATAACGCTTTTCAGTTGCATGCTTTCTCTTCGTTAAGAAGTTGCTGATAACTTTGCTCGAGCCGTTGAACCACACGCTCAATGTGAAAGTTATTTTCAAAGTGCTCTCGTGCGGCTTTGGACATGCGCTTGTGCATTTGTTCGTCGTCTATTAGTGTGATGATATGCTTTGCAAAATCGGTGGCAGTATCGGCAATTAAAATGGCTTCATTCGGTTTGGCTTGAACGCCCTCGTTTCCGATGGTTGTTGAGACGCTCGGCAATGCGTGCATAAGCGATTCAATTAATTTTGTAATAATTCCGCCTCCGACAAAAATAGGCACTGTCATTACGCGCGCCCGTTGATAAAATATCTGTAAGTTTTCTTGATACCCATGAAAAAAAATCGTTTGTCCGTTGTGATGCTCGAGCATGTTTTTCGGTGCGCCGCCGCCCACAATGTGCATCGATGCGTCAGGGTGCTTTTGCCAAACGATTGGCATAACCTCGTTTATTAAAAACCAAACGCCGTCTTGATTTTCGCCGCGCGCTAAATATCCGACAAATAAAATCATCTTTGGCTCTCGTTTGATGCTCGATGGCAAGGTCAGTAGCGGAAATCCGGCTTGTCTGGTTTGCACGTTCAGCGTCGGTTCTGCATTGAGCAAAAGTTGCTTATCAAAATCTGATAAAGTATAAACACATCGCAAATGCTTATAGGTGTTTAATTCATTGCGCTTTGTGAGCCTATATCGTAGGTTTGCCAGAAGTCTATGCGCTGTTGTTTTCTTTTGAGAATACATTCGCTCAAAGGCTTTGAAGACGACATCGTGAGCGGCACCGACAACATTTGCCGAGTCAATACGACGAACGAAATACGAAAGCCACTGCGGAAATTCTACTTGAATAATATCGTATTGTTCTTGCCGCACATGTTGAAGCACGGCATCAGAAAAGGCTTTTACATCAGGCGTTGGAATAGAGAAGGCATCGTTCAAAAATCCTCTTGTCCATAATTTTATTTTTTGCCACGCACCTTGTTTGGAGGCTTGCACAGTCAAGCGTTCTGCGCTTGTTTCTTTTCTCGGCAT
>CALGMC010000216.1 GCA_937959145.1 uncultured Chlorobiales bacterium | reverse complement strand
CAACCAAGCCAACGATTCATGAAAAACCGCTCATCGCTTTTTCTGCTTGCTTTTCTACTGTTTATTCCAACCCTTGCATCGGCTCAACTTTCGCTTACCACAAGCGGCTCAACCGTTACGATTGATTTTGATAACACCCTTGCGGGCGTCAACAACGGGCAATTTGCAGGTTCAGGATTTCAGCCTTCGCCAAGCGCAGGACAACTAAACTCCAATGCGTGGGCAATGACTGGCTGGAGCGAAGGAAGCTTATCTTTCGGTGAAACACGGAATTCAGGAGATTTTGCGCGTGGAAATACAACCGCCGCAGTTACAACAGGCGGCGTTTATTCGCACGACACGCTCGGCACGCGCCGCTTTATGATTCAACCATCAGGCGGCGATTGGACACCGGGAACGCTTACGCTTCGCATTCAAAACAATACCAGCAGTCCGCTTCGCCAAATCGATATTGCCTATGACCTTTGGGTGCGCAACGACCAAGACCGTGCTAATTCTTTTAACTTTTCTTTTTCCACCGACGACGCCACCTACACCTCTGTTCCCTCGATGGATTATACTTCTCCCGCAACGGCAGTTGCAGGCGCACGATTTCAATTAGTTGGCTCGTCGCCAAGCCGTCGTGTGCGCATTGCAGGGCTTGATATTCCCAATGGCGGATTTTTTTATGTGCGTTGGAGCGGTGCTGATGTCGGCGGCAGTGGCGAACGCGATGAATTTGCCCTCGATAACATTGCCGTTACAGGCTTTACCAGCAACCTCATTGCAGGCGGCACCTATCCAAACTTGATTATTGTTGGCGACCCTTCGGGCGACCGACCCTCGCTTGCAGGCGACATCACGCCCGATAGTTTAGCTATTTTACCCGCAGGCGCATTGGACGGGTTGGACCGACAAATTCTCGGCACAGGCTTCATCAACATTCGCGGACGCTTTGTTACCCAACGCCAAGACGGACTTTCAGGCGTAGCAGGCGCGGCGTTTCCAAGTGCCACTTTTACGCTCGATTCGCTTTCTACCATTCGCTATGAACGCCCAAGCGGCACGCAAACCGTTACAGGACGAAATGATTACGGCAATGTTGAAATTGCAGGCAGTTCGTCAAAATCCCTAAGTGGAAATGCGCTCATTCGCGGCTCGCTTGTGCTTGTTGCCTCGACGCTCGATGTTGGAAACAACACGCTGACCTTTCGCAGTGGAAACGCGCCTATCGTGCGCAACGGCGTTACACAAACCGGACAACTTCAATTTGGAAGTAATGGCATACTGCAATTCGGCGACGCGACCTCGCAACTCGGTGCGGCTTTTACCATTCCCGATAACACTTTTCCCTCGCCACCATTTCTTCAAAATCTTTCTATCAATCGCACCAACGCCGTTACGCTTGGCAATCAAAACATTTTCCCCAACACGCTAACGCTCACAAACGGAATTTTCATTACTGCCAATGGCGGCTCGACAGCAACGGGCGCGATTATCGTTTTCACGGATTCTCCAACGGCAATTACAGGCGGTTCTTCAACCTCGCATGTGCGCGGCACGCTTCGTCGCCGTCTTCAATTAGACGTGTCGGTAGACGGCACCTCGTATTTCTTTCCGATTGCCGATGCTTCTGGCACGTATCGCCCTGCAACGCTTCAAAACATTCGCACTGGAACAGGAGGACTTTGCACGGTGCAAATCACTGCCGCCACAGCGGGGGCGACGACCTTCGACGGCACGTTGCTCTCGATTCGCAGTCCGCATTGGCTTATCGAGGAAAACGACCTGCCCGGCGAGTTTATTAGCTCGACGCTTGAGCTCACTGGCACCTCACTCATCAACGGTGAAAACCTTATCGGCGCAACGGGCAACGCAACAAGCGATACCGTTTCAGGCACATATAGCTCTATCGGAGGCACGGTTTCAGGTAGCACGATTACCTCCAACCCACAAGCACTGACGCTTAAACCGGCTTCGCTTGCACGCTATGTGGCAATCGGCGCATTCACAGCAGAGCCAACCACGCAAGCGAGCGGCATTTCGTTTAGTTCAGTTACCGCAAGTTCTTTCACCATCAGTTGGACGAGCGGCAACGGTGCCAATCGCATGGTTGTTATGCGCGTTGCTAATCCTGTAACCTTCACCCCCGTTGATGGCACGAACTACACGGGCATCAATCCGGTATTCAGTTTAGCCGCCAATCAAGACGCCGACAACAACCGCATCGTTTTTGCGGGCACAGGCTCGAGCGTCAATGTTTCGGGGCTTTCAGGGAATACGACTTATCACGTCGCGATTTATGAATTCAACGGCACGCTCTCGAACAATTCGGCTAACTTTCTCATTACCTCGCCGCCAACCGGCTCTCAAACTACCGTTCCCAATCAACCCACGCAGAATGTCAATACCTTAACCTTCTCGAATTTTCAAACAACTTCGCTCACGCTTTCGTGGAATGTGCCGTCGGGCGATGTCGGCGCAAATCGCGTGGTTGTGGTCAGAGCGGGCAGTGCTCCTGTTGCACCATCGGATTTCAAAGGCTACACGGCGAACACCGTTTTTGGCTTGGGCGACACCACAGGCGCGGGCACGGGCTTCGTGGTCTATAACGGCAACACGCCCAACAGCGTTACTGTAACAGGGCTTTCTCCCGAAACGCAATACTTCTTCGGCATTTTTGAATACAACGGTTCAGGCACAACGGCGAACTACAACCCTTCAGGCGCAAACGCCAATCGTTGGACGCTTAAAAATGAACCCTCCGGCGGCATTTCCACAATCACCGCTTCCAACATTACTAAAACCTCTGTTAAGTTAGATTGGTCGTTGGAAACACCTTCTACTCCGCCTGATAGCGTCATCATTTTCCGCATTCCTGCCCTGCCTCCCACTTTTGAGCCTGCCGACGGCAGAGCCTACAACATCGGCGAATTAGACCCAAGCGGCTGGCGCGTCCTTGCCAAACTTGGCGGCACAGCCACAACATTCACCGCTACTGGGCTTTCGTCAGGCACTTCTCATCAATTCCGAATTTATGCGTTCAATCAAAACCTTGCCAGCGCGCAAACGGCGAACTACCTCACTTCGTCAGGCACTGCTGAAACCAACGCCACAACTTTATCCGCAACGGTTTATGATTGGAATGGTGGCGATGATGGCTGGGGCGTGAGCAGTAAATGGTCGCCCACAGGTGTTCCCAGCGACGGCGATGTGGCGCGTTTCAATAGTGTTGGCACCGTAACGGTCAGCAACGTTCCGACCACTTCTATCGGCGCGATTCAAGTTGACGGGGGTAGCACGGTTACATTTAATACTTCTGCCGCCGCCACCATGACGCTTACAGGCTCAGGCTCGGGCGCAGGCAACGCGCTGAACATCAATTCAGGGCAACTTACTTTGGGCGGCTCGACTGAAATTACGCTCTCCATTCAAAGCGGCAACACAGGGCGCATTGCAGACAAGCTTCGCTTCACAGGCGGGGCGCATCGCTTAACCAACCCTGATTCAGCAGGCGTCATTTTTGAAAATGGAAGCGAAATGATTGCCGCAACAGGATTTACAGGCAACGCCTTCGGCACAACGAACCTTAACTCGGTGATTTTCCAAAACGGCTCAATTTATCGCTCACAAGCAGGCGCAAATCCTTTTGGAGCATCAGCACCCAACTCTGTCGTTCGCTTCTTGTCAGGTAGCACTTACAGCCATGAGCAGAATACCACCCCCGCTACTTCGGGCAGAACATATGCAAACTTTGTAATTAACTTTGCATCATTTAATCAAACCATAAGCGTTGGAAATGCTCTTACCGTCGATAGTTTCTTGGTGAATAATGCTACTTCGCTCACACTCAATAATTCAGTCGGGCTAATTGTGCGCGGTAACCTCGCGGTGAATGCAGGCACGGTAACCATTGGCAGCACGACGACCCCCATAACCTTCAGCGGCACTTCACCGCAAAAAATTCATGGCACAGGTGGCACACTCACCTTCGGCGCAAATGCGTCGGTTACGCTTAACAATCCAAGCGGTTTAGTGCTTAACCGCTCTGTCGTACTTCAAAATACGCTTACGCTCACGAATGGACTTCTCACCACGAATAATAATCTGACACTCGAAGCATCGGCAAGCGTTGCAGGCGGAAATGATAACAGTTACATCGTTGGCTCATTAGCACACGTTTTCAATACGACTTTGACAACGCGCCTTTATCCTTTCGGCAGTTTCGGACGCTATCGCCCGATTGCCATTAGCGGCAACACTTCATCAGGCACAGCCATTTTTCGCGGCTTGTTAATTGACGCCGATGCGAACTTACGCGAAGCCATCACCGACCCGCCAAATCGCGTTTCGCTGGTGCGCTACTACGGCTTTGTCAGCAACGTCGGCACATTGACAATCAACCAAATTCCCACACTTCGCGCCAATGTCGACGACGGCGTCGGTTCGTTTCTCTCGAACACATCGCTTCGCATTGCGACCGCACGCACTGGCACCGGTTGGACACTTCGCAACCTCGCTTCGCCGCCAAACACAACCACGCTTCCACTTGATTTAAGTAGCCAAACAGGACTCAGTTTTACCGTCAATGCTTCGCCTGACTCCGCGCTCTTTGCGCTTGGCTCATCGTCAAATTCCGATAATCCGCTTCCCGTTGAATTGCTTGCTTACACAGGCGAATCCACTTCCGACGGTGCCGTGCTTCGTTGGCAGACGGCTTCGGAAGTCGATAATCTCGGCTTTACGATTTTGAAAGATGGCGTCGAGGTGGCTTCGTTTGCTAACACGCCCTCATTGCGCGGACGCGGCACTACGACAGAAGAAACGCGCTATCAATTCATTGATTCAAACGTTAAGGTCGGCGATGTGCATCACTACAATTTGCGCCAAACCGATTTGAACGGCACGGTTCACGATTTGGGAACAGTTACGCTCAACATCACCACTGCCGTTGCGCCGCGTGAATACAGCCTTTCGCAGAACTATCCGAATCCATTTAATCCAACAACAGTTATCACTTACGCGCTCAAAGAGGCGGGCGAGGTGAAGTTGGAACTCTTTGATGTCTTGGGCAGAAAGGTCGCAACGCTTGTCAATGCGCGACAAGATGCGGGCACATACACATACTCATTCATTGCGTCTCGCTACGGGCTGTCGACGGGCATGTATTTTTATCGCTTGCAATCGGGCGGCTTTGTCGCAACGAAGAAAATGTTGCTGGTGAAATAAATTGTTCGAATCAACATTTTTTTAATGGTTGATTCTGCAGATTAATCCTTATATTGCTTTGAGCGTTATGCTCTCTTTTTTTAATACAAACCTACACTAAGCAAATGAAAAAGAATCTTGCACTTTTCGCTTCTGCGCTGTTCGTTGCACTCACCATCAGCGCGTGTTCAATGACGATGCCCGTCGCCGTTTCCAGCAACCCTGTCGGACCGAAGGTCGGCAAAGCCTCAGGCAACACCTTTTTGGGTGTTCTTGCTTTTGGCGTTGATGTCAGCATTCAAAAAGCGGCAAAGAACGCGGGCATTACCAAAATCTCCACCGTTGATATTCAACGCAACGATATTTTGGGCTTGTATCAAACCTACACCGTCATTGTAACAGGCGAATAATTCGCATATCGTTTTTTCAAAGGGAGTCGTATTCAGAACGATTCCCTTTTTCTTTGTGGCTCACGATGAAACAAACACTCACGCTGGTTCTCCTGCTTCTTTTCTGCTACTGCCTTACCGCTTGCAAGACACCTAAATTCATTGAATCTTTCTCGTCACAGTTCGGCTTGATGCATTTTGTCAAAAGCGTTGAATTTAGCGGCGAAGATGGCTCGGTTGAATTTGATTTCACTTATCGCGAAAATGATACGATGCAAGTTACTTGTAACTTCACCATACAATCCAAGTCAAACGAGATTTACGCAATTCAACGCGCCTCATTCCAAAGCACTAACGCCACCGTCTCCCTCGATTCGCTCAAATTGATGTTCGCCACGCGCAGCGCAAATACGGCTCGATATACCTCGCTCATGACAAAAGACGCCTTTCGCGCCCTCTTTACAAGCCAATCCGCAACTTTTACGGTTCAGGGGAGCAGACAAACCTTGCGCTACAACGGCGGGAAGTCGTTTGAAGAAAATGCCAAAGCCGTGCGTCTCGATGTGCTGAACCTTCCGTGAAAAGCGGTATCTTCGGCGCAAAACGAGACCTGATTTATGATTCACTCAATAGTAGAAGCGACGGCATTTCAGCAAGTTGTCGAGTTGCTTCAAAGCGAAGCAAGGGCGATTGAGCAATGCGCGGCGCAACTGAATGCGGACGACGTCGTGCGCGCCGTATCGCTGATTTGTTCAGCGAAAGGAAAGGTTGTGGTGCTAGGCGTTGGCAAGTCGGGCATTATTGCGCAGAAAATCGCGGCGACCATGACGAGCACCGGCACCGAAGCCGTTGCCATTCACCCCACCGACGCCATGCACGGCGATTTAGGGTATATCTCATCAAACGACGTCGCCATTGCCATTAGCAACAGCGGCGAAACGGACGAACTGCTCGCGCTCTTGCCGCATCTTCATCATCGACAAGTTCCGATTATTGCGATTGTTGGAAATCTCAAATCCACATTGGCACGCAAAGCCGACGCCGTTCTGAACGCCACGATTCAGAAGGAAGCAGGCTATTTGAACCTTGCGCCAACCACGAGCACCAGCGTTGCGCTTGCACTCGGCGATGCGCTTGCGATGACCGTCATGCGCGCCAAAGGCATTAACGCCGAAGACTTTGCGTTCAATCACCCCGCAGGACGCTTGGGCAAACGCCTCACGCTTCGCGTCTCAGATTTAATGCACAGCGGAAACGATAATCCAACCGTCCTGCCTACGGCTTCTTGGCTCGATGTGATTCGCGTGCTTTCAGAAAAAAGTCTTGGGGCAGTCAATGTCGTCGATAGCGATGGAAACTTGCTCGGCATTATCACCGATGGCGACGTGCGGCGCATTGTTCAGCGCGTAAAAGCCACCGAACTCGAACACCTCACCGCCGAAATGATGATGACGAAAAATCCAGTTACCATTTCAGCCGAGCGTCTTGCGGTTGAAGCCTTAGATCTGATGGAAAACCGTTCGTCGCAAATTTCCGTCTTGCCTGTGGTTGATGGCAAGAAAAGTATAGGATTGATTCGCATTCACGATATTGTGCGGCGCGGTTTGTAACCCAGTGAGTTTCAAATGTACACTGACAAACTTGTTTATCTGCTTTTGCAACTTGTGCCACAAGGTTTTTTCAGGCTCATTGGCAGAGACCCGAACGACGCCTCGCGCTACGACTTCAAATCCGTTGAACTCAACGAAACCGCCTTCCGCATTGACGGCGTCTTCACGCCCAAAAACAATGATGATGAAGTCTACTTCGTAGAAGCACAATTTCAATTAGACGAGCATTTTTACGCTCGATTCTTCGCTGAGATTTTTCTCTATCTCAAACAGTATCGTGTTGAGCGGTGGCGCGCGGTGGTGATTTATCCGTCGCGCAGTGTAGAGCCGAAACAGGTTAAGGCTTATGATGAGTTGCTTGAATCCAAGCGTGTCGTGCGCGTATATTTGGACGAACTCCCTGAATCGGAAGAGATGGGGGTAGAGTTGTTCAAACTCTTGATTGCGTCAGAGGAAGTGATAGGTGCACAAGCGCGAAAGATAGCGCAGAAAGCGAGTGTGGTTGAGTTAGATTTGATTGAACAGATTTTGAGTTACAAATTCAGAACCTTAACACGAGAGGAGATACGCGAGATGTTGAAGATACAGGAAGAACTTGGATTGAAGGAGACCGCCTTTTACAAAGAAGCCTTTGAGGAAGGCAGGCAAGAAGGCAAAATGGAAGGCAGGCAAGAAGGAAAACTTGCGACTGTGCCGCTATTGCGAGAGTTAGGATTGAGCGATGAGCAGATTGCCGAGAAACTTGGGTTACCGCTTCGTGATGTTCAAAGTGTGCCAAAGCAGTGAAGAACTTGGGCGTAATGGCGGAAAGCGTAATGACAGGGAAGTAAATCGTGCGTAAGGAAATTCAAATTTTGCAAGAAACCGCCGCCGACCTCGCGCGCGAAGCAACCGCCTTGCTTAACGACCAAATCAACTTCTCGCTCGAAAAATTCACCGAAAAAGAACTCCGCGATTTTTTCAAAATCCTCATTCACGAAATTTGTCTTGACCTTTCCGAAGAAGTCTTCGAGCGCACCCGCAAAGCACTACTCAAACAATCCGAATTTCTGCAAGACCTGCGTATTGATGAACGCCTGCGCCTCATACTGACGCTCAAAAAAGTCCTGCTGAAAGCCTTAGCCTCAATGAACATTTATACCTCTTCGACCGCCTTGCGCGTCTCGGAACTTATCGACGAAAGTTTGATGGAAGTCGCCTACAACTACGAAATCGAAGTGATGAAATCTGAGACAAGCGATGAACTCGTTGCCGATGAAATTGCCGATGAACTCTACAAAACGCGCCGCAAATTGGAGCGTCAAAAAAAGTTTATCAACTCGCTTTTAGAAAATTCGCCTGATGCGATTGCCTTGCTCGATGCGCGACGCAAAATCGTGATGTGGAACGCCTCCGCAAGCGAACTCTT